>JABGZB010000005.1 GCA_018674955.1 Verrucomicrobiota bacterium
CACATTGACGAGGACGTCTTGCTGAATTCCGCAAGAATGCTGATCAATATCAACCCGAATATAGGACTGCTCAATGTCGTGCAACACGACAGCTATACCGACACGGTTGGCCTCTACTCCCGGTTCCGGTGGGAATGGTCTCCTGGCAAGGAGATGTTTCTCGTGTTACGGCAGGGCTATCGCGACAAAATGGGAGGGTTCGATCTGGAAACCGAAAGGTACAGCATCAAGCTATCCAGTTCATTTAGATTCTAACCATGAAAAATCAGGAACGATATCACGGTTTGGACTTCGTCAGGGCCATGGCCATGTTGCTTGGTGTCGTCATACACACCTGTTGCTTTTTCAGGGATGACATTCTTTTCCCGTGGGCAACCGGCGAATACCAGGGTGATTCACTAAACACGTTTACAGTGGAATTCATCCATTTTTTCCGCATGCAACTGTTCATGTTGCTCGCTGGATTCTTTGCAGAATTAGTTTGCCAAAGGAAGGGAATGACTTATTTGCGTCGGGATCGAACAAAGCGAATACTCCTTCCATTTTTGATTGGCATTTTTCTTTTCATCCCCTTTCTCGAGTTTCTTCTAGAGTCAACTTGGGCCGGCAGATTCACGAATGTTTATGAAGACACAACCATCTTTGAAAAAATTACCAGCGTTTTACTATGGGGCGCATTTACGGATAAACCGATTTTTAATGAGATCGGCTTCTGGCACTTTTGGTTTATCTACTTTTTGTTGTTTTATTATTTCTTTCAATGGTTGTTCCACCAGCTTGGTAGTAGGGATTTTCTTTTCAAGAACAATGTATTTTTGAACTGGCTTACCCGGTTTACCTTGACCTACAAATGGGGATTTATTGTCTTAAGTTGCCTTGCCTTCCCTCTCCATTACTCGTTGCAGAGCCCCATGTTCTGGCCATCTCAATTTAACTTTCAGGTTAATGAAATGGTTTACTATTTCGGCTTCTATGTTTTTGGGGTTTATTTGTGTAAAAACATCCAATTATTGAAGCAATTGGCTAAACATTCCTGGTTTTACCTGATTATTTCACTCCCGTTTGTATTCCTTTTGAACGAACCAACGACAAGATATGATTTAATGCGGAGCGTAGTCGTTGATATCACGAGTTGGAAAATAGGGAACATACAATTGTGGGAAGAGGGAATTTTTGCTGACGGGTTAGGTAAATCAATCATCGTCATTCTTAGGTGTGCTGTTTCATGGACCTTATGCCTTGGATTCATCGGATTAGCTCACAGATATTTGAGCAATCCAAATCGTTATGTAAGGTACCTTGCGGACTCTGCTTATTGGGTGTTCTGGATTCATGTTATATTCACAAACGTTTTTTCCAAGTATGCACAACAGCTTTCAAGTGATAATTCTATGCTCAAAACCGTGGTGGTTTTTAACCTGTGCCTGTTCTGCATGTATTTTCTTTATAATAAGTGCATTCGTTATTCCTTTCTGGGAGATTATTTTATGGGAAAAAGAAAAGATCCATCTCATCCGGATGAAGCTCATTTCAGCTTAATTAAACTGACAAAAAAAGCGGCACCAGCATGTCTAGTTACTATTTTTATCGCATTTGTGTGGGGGCATCTGGACAAATCCATTCACGAAGGAAGCAAAAGAGAGGTTTTGGTCGAATCCTTTGTAGCAAGGAGTCAGGCTTGTCTAGAGAAGTATACGCTTCTTTCCGGTGTGGAAGATCGATACGGTCGAAATCCCCTTCACACCGCTTCACTGTTTCCTGAGTCACTTCGGAGATACAACCCTCTCCCTATTCTGTTCAAGAAATCGGTGAATATGAATGAACAAGATCTTGCAGGGCGAACTCCTTTGTTCTACGCCGTACGTACTGGCAATTTAAAGGATATAGAGCTTCTTATTCAAAAAGGTGCTGATTTAAATATTGCCGACAAATATGGCCATACGCCCGCCCATGTTGCGGCGATCAAGACAGGTGCCTACGACAAAAAGGCATCAGATAATAATTTGGCCATCCTCAAATTACTTAAGGAGAAGGGCGCGGATTTGACCCTGAAGGATTACAAGGGCCGCACCGCACATGACTGTTTGAAGTTTTTCGGCAAACGGGAATTGGATTAGCGTGAAAACACAAGAAAGATACCACGGGCTGGATTTTGTGCGGGCAATGGCCATGTTGCTGGGCTTGGGGCTGCATATTTGCATCTTTTTTATGCCCGCGGAAAGTTACTTGTGGTTCTCGGGTGAGTATAGCGGGGATCCGGTGAACCGATGGCTGCTGAATTTCATCCATTTTTTCCGAATGGAATTGTTTTTTTTGATGGCAGGTTTTTTTGCGGAGTTAGTGATTTTCAGGAAAGGGTTTCCCAGACTGTTAAAGGATCGAACGAAGCGAATATTGGTGCCGTTTGTTTTTGCGGTTCTTTTCATGGTGCCGCTGCACTTTTTTGTGATCAATGTAAACGGTTTTTATAGTTCGACTTTGGACGGAATGGGGCTCCTCGAGCGCTACAAGGCGTTATTCCTATGGGGGGTTTTTGAGGATCAACACATTTATGATGTATCGGATAGCTTGGCGCATTACTGGTTCATGCATTATCTGATCGTCATTTATGTCGCCCACTTTTTGCTGAGGCCGATCACGGATGTCATCCTGGGCAGCCTAGTGTTAAACCGATGTTGGCGTTTTTGTATCGAGCACCGATACGGCGTTTTTTTGTTGGGCCTAATCAGCCTTCCATTCCAGTATTCACTGACTGACATATTTTTTCCACCAAGTGGATATGATGTCCCGGTGTTGGATTTGGCCTTTTACGGTTTATATTATTTTGCCGGAGTGCTCCTGTTTAAATCCCGAGAATTATTAAGGTATTTGAGCCGTCATTGTTGGTTTTATTTCTTCGTATCGATTCCGTTTTTTATGTTTCTGGATGACCCAACAAAGAATTTTACATTCGGTGCCAGTGTCGTGGTGGATATCACCAGTTGGAGGATTTCAAATTTCAACATCCTGCATGAGGGCTTGTTTTACGGAGGGTGGCCAAAGGTGTTGATTGCGTACGGACGGGCGGTTGCCTGCTGGTTGATGTGCTTTGCCTTCATAGGGCTGGCGCACCGTTATTTAAACAAGCCAAATGCGACCATTCGTTATCTGGCCGACTCCGCATACTGGATCTATTGGATTCATCTACCATTGACATTCGGATTATCCAAGGTGGCACAGCAGGTGGAATCAATAAATTCATTGACCAAGTCGTATGTCGTCCTGCTGGTTTCGACGCTGATTATTTACTGGTCCTACAACACGTTCATTCGTTACTCGTATTTTGGTGATTTTTTCATGGGGCAGCGCAAGAACCGGGATGCGAAAGGAGAATCGGAGCTGGGAATCGCCAAACTAACGCAAAAGGTCTTTCCCAAGGCGATGATTGTGGGCTGTTTCGTTTTCTTCATCGGATCCATGTTTGAGTTTAACAATTCGTTCAAACGCGAGGATATCCTTGTCGAGGCGTACGTTGCTCGTAAGGCTGAAACGCTGTACACCGTAAAATCGATCGACGGCATCACGGACAAAAACGGTGATACGCCGTTACATACGGTTACCAAGCGACAGGAGAAGAATCGCCGGTACGATCCGATGCCAATTCTGATCAGCAAAGCGAAGAATGTGGACCCGGTCAACTCCGTCGGGCGCACCCCGTTATTCACAGCCGTCCGCAACGGCAATATCGGGGACATCAACCTGTTGCTGAACGCGGGAGCGCGACTGGATATCGCTGACAAGTATGGACACACGCCGGCCCACGTGGCGGCCATCAAGGCCGGCATCAAAAAACAGAAAGCCTCGGATCACTACATTGGCATTCTCAAATTACTCAAGGAAAGAGGGGCAGATTTGGACCTGAAGGATTATCGGGGACGTTCGGTGGAGGACTGTCTGATGCAATTCGCGAAGCAGAAATTATAGAAAAAAAGGCTTGCTTTTGTCTGGCAGGAGACTATTTTCTCATTACTGTTTCCAACAATTGAAAGGAACATTAACATGAAAAAAATAATCGCATTATTCGCAATGGCCGCTGCGGTGGTCGGAGTCCAGGCTGCCGAACTCAACCTGAAAGTGGACGGAATGGTCTGCTCGATCGGTTGTGTCAGCAAGGTCAAGCAGAGCCTGACCCTGCTCAAGGGAGTCGATATCAAGGGAACTAAGTTTGCTTCCGGCAAGCAGCTCGGCGAGGTGAAGGTCTCATTCTGTGACAAGACCACTTCGAAGAAAAAGATCCTGCAGGCCATCAAGAAGGCCGGTTACAAAAAAGTAGCTGTGGTGCCCCAAAAGAAGGCTAAAGGTAAAGCCACGAGCAAGAAGAAGGCTTAACTTTTCTAAGTTTTTTCAATCGGCGCTCCCTTTTGGGTGCGCCGATTTTTTTGTGCTCCTTCCGCTTGGCCAAGGGCTTGGATTTTTCTTTGCAACAGCGAGCGGTTACCTTTTGCTGTTGCGTGACGGCCGGCCAAGCGCTTGGCCAAGCGAACCTTAAATTCTCATGAACACCCTGTTGATCGCCCTGCTGGCCGGTGCCGGTTTTATCGTCGCCTATCACACGTACGGCCGCTGGCTTGGCAGTAAAATCTTTCGCCTCTCCGCTGATGCCGTCTGTCCCAGTGAACGGCTCGAGGATGGTGTGGACTACGTGCCGACGAGCAAGTCGGTGGTCTTCGGACATCACTTCACCTCGATCGCCGGCACCGGCCCGATCGTCGGCCCGGCGATCGCCATCATGTGGGGCTGGGTGCCCGCGTTGCTGTGGGTCGTGCTTGGCTCGATTTTCATCGGCGCGGTGCACGACTTTGGCGCGCTCGTCGTCAGCTTGCGCAATAACGGCCAAACCGTCGGCGACATCGCCGGCCGCGTGCTCAACAAACGCGTACGGTTACTTTTCCTGTTCGTTTTATTCATGGCGCTGACGGTGGTTTTGGCGATTTTCGGTTTGGTGATTGCCGCCGTGTTTAAGCAGTACCCCGCCGCGATTTTCCCGTGCGTGGTGCAGATCCCCATCGCGGTGACTATCGGCATGCTGCTGCATCGCAAGGGAGTGGGCCTGTTGGTGCCGTCGCTTGTTGCGTTGGGCGTCATGTATCTTTCGGTCGTGTTCGGCAACGGCGGCGCGCTTGGCTCGTTCAACGCCGCACTCGCCGCCTGGCCCATTTGGCAGTGGGTCGTCGTGCTGCTGGTGTATTCGTACATCGCCTCGGTGTTGCCGGTGTGGACGCTGCTGCAGCCGCGCGATTACATCAACTCGCTGCAACTCATCTCCGCGCTCGCGCTGATTGTTGCAGGCCTGTTCGCCGCCGCTCTTTTTGGATTCACGCCAAGCGGAGCGGACAGCAACCAAGCGCTGGAGTTCGTCGCTCCGGCGTTCCAATGGCACCCCGAAGGGGCTCCGATGATTTTTCCGTTCCTGTTCATTACAATCGCTTGCGGGGCGGTGAGCGGTTTTCACTGCCTCGTCTCCAGCGGCACGAGCAGCAAACAGTTGAAGTGCGAAACCGACGCCCGATTCGTTGGCTACGGCAGTATGCTCACCGAGGGTTTTCTCGCCACGCTGGTCATCCTAGCCTGTGGCGCCGGGCTTGGTCTCGGCCTGATGAAGGACGGAACACTGCTCACCGGCGAAGCCGCCTGGCAGGCGCAGTACGCATCGTGGAGCGCCGCCGGATCGCTCGGGGCCAAGGTCGGCGCGTTCGTGAACGGCTCGGCGAATTTCCTTCAAGCGCTTGGCTTGTCCGCCGCTGTGTCGGTCGCATTGATGGGCGTGCTCGTCGCGTCGTTTGCCGGCACGACACTCGACACCGCCTGCCGATTGCAACGCTACGTCGTGCAGGAGTTGGCCGCCACACTCGGCGGCGGGCCGTTTGCCCTGCTGCAAAACAAACACGTCGCAACGATCTTCGCCGTGGTGATCGCCACCGCCATGGCCGCCGTGCCGCCGGGCGGAGCCGACTGGAGCATCGCCAACGCCGGCAAGGGTGGACTCATACTTTGGCCCCTCTTCGGCGCGACGAACCAGTTGCTCGCCGGGCTGTCGTTTCTCGTGGTCACGTTTTACTTGTGGCGTCGCGGGCGGGCGATTTGGTTTCTCGTCATCCCGATGGTGTTCATGCTTATCATGCCGCTGTGGGCGATGACCCATCAACTCTTCGTTGCGCCCGGTTGGCTCGTCGCGGACAAGCCGGACTACCTCCTCGGCGGCATCGGCCTTGCCACCGTCGCGCTGGAAATCTGGATGATCGTTGAGGCGGTGAAATTGTTCCCGAGAGTCAAAGGCGTGATAGAGAAAAATGCCCTCGACCGACAGCCGGCATGAACACAAAAGGGAAGCGCACCCGGCCGCGTGTGCTCCCCATGCAGCAATGAAGCGTATAGGACTTTTTGGCGGCTCGTTCGACCCCGTGCACAACGGCCACGTGCTGGTGGCCCGGGCGGCGTTGGAGGAACTGTCGCTCGACCGGCTGTTCATCGTCCCCGCAGCGCGCTCGCCGTTCA
>JABGZB010000006.1 GCA_018674955.1 Verrucomicrobiota bacterium
GAGGCATCGAGCACTTCCAGTTTGGAATCCAATGGCGACTTGCTGCGGGCGGCGTTGATTTCCAACACCCATTGTTCGCCGGTCTTGGCGGCGAATCGAAACACGTCTGTGTCGTTCTCTTTCTTGCCATAAATCACGCCGCTGACTTTGACTGGCGCCTTGATGTCCATCGCGGACCTTGGATCGTTGTTGGGTTCTTTCTCGGAAAGTTCCGCCTGGTCAAGTGCGGTCTGGGGGGGGGCTTGGGGGGGGGGTGCCTGGGCGAGGGTCGGCTTCAGCTTGGCAAGGCGCAGTTTATATTCCTGAAGTGAGCCATCCATACGGCCGACGTGTAGCGAGTTCCCATCGTGTCCAAAGGCCAAGGCGGAAACGACATCCGGTTGGCTGGCGATGGTCTGCAGCGGCTCAAGGCTTGGCAGCGCCCAAACTTTCACCGAGTGATCGGCGGAGGCGGTGGCCAAGCGCGTGCCCGCTTGGTTGACCGTGAGATCGGTGATCTCGTCCTCGTGCGCATAGCGAACGCGCTTGAGTGGATTTATTTGGGCTTGGTCGCCGCTGATCCATTTCCATATGCGGATTTGCTTGTCGGCACCGGCAGCTATGACGTGTTGGCTGTCCGGCGTGAATGAGGTGATGAATTGTTCGCCAGTGGGTTGGCCGAATGTGTCGAGTCGTTCGCCGGTGGTGGTGTTCCAGAGTTTCACCGAAGAGTCGCCACCTGCGCTGGCCAGCACCTTGCCGTCAGGGCTGAAGGCGATGCCGTACACGGCTCCGTTGTGGCCCTTGAGCGTGTTCAGCAGTTTCCCCGTTTTTACGTCCCAAAGTTGGATAAGCCGATCGTAGCCTGCAGTGCCCAAGCGCTGGCCGTCCGGCGAAAATGCAACCCCATACAAGGCGTCGCGATGGCCTTGGCTGAATTCGCGAACGCGATCCCCGGAATCAATATCGAACAGAACCGCGACACCGTTCAGGCCGGGAACACCGGAGGCTGCTGCCAGCCACTTGGCGTCCGGCGAAATGGCGATGGCGTTCACTTTGCCAGGAATTCCCTTGAGTGACTTTTCGCCTAGCTGAATTTCGCCATAACGCCCAGCAGCAAGCTGCCCGTTTGAGGCGATAGCCATGGCGGTAACCGGGCGTGTGGCATTTTTGTTCGCTGCCGTTTTTGGGACGTTCAGCGTGGCAAGGATGGAGTGATCGTCACTTGGTCCTTTCGCGCCGCTGTTGACCCACTCTGTAAGCGTGGCGATGTGTTGCGTTGTAAGCTGCGGTTCCTTCCTCGGCGGCATGTACGGCTTTACCTGCTTGGTGAGGACCTTGATGAGCAGGGAGCCATTGGCCTTGCCCGGTTGAATGGCGGCTCCGCTTTCGCCGCCTTTCATCAGCGTCCTGAATGTTTCCACAGAAAACTCTCCTTCAAGGTCAATGTGGTTGTGACAGCCGGCACAGTACTCGCGCAGGATGGGAGCAACGTCCTTGTGGAAATCAATCGTTACCCCGAAAGCTGGCAGGGTGATCAGCGAAAGAACGAGAGAAAGTAGAAATTTCATGGCTCAGTGTTGAAACAAGAATTCGCGACTGGTCATCAATGCCCACAAGAGGTCTTCTACGACGCCGCGGCGTTCGGTCTCGGGCGCTACCCCGAAAATATTCTGAAGCCGTTTACGTTCCGAGTCGCTGGGGCGGCGGGAGAGGCAGAGCAGGAAGGCTTCGTCGATAATATCGTCGTTGCTCTGCGTGATCATCGTATTTACACAGCTTTGGTTGCTTCGGAGATTATTGTTGAGCGTGTCGCCATTGGAGAGGTGTAGTACCTGTATCATGCTGGGTTTGTTGGAGCGTTCGCATTCGCAAGTGATCTCGCGCTCATTACGCCCGAAGGTCTTGAGGAAGTAAGAGGTCACGGCGGAGTCGGAGAGTTGCAGTGCGCGGGTTCCGTCGCGGTATAAGCTCGTAGTTTGCGTACTGCCGTCGGAGAGGGTGATCCGGTTGTATTTCGGAGGCACACGGGTTACCGACGTGATCGCGTCCTGCAACACCTCAGCCATCAGACGGCGAGGATAGTAGCGGGAGTAATATTTTTGGTCTCCCACGTTTTCCGGCAATGGCGTGCTGCTGCGGCGATACGTCTCGCTTCGCAGGATGAGCCGTATAAGCGACTTGAGGTCGTAGTTGTTTTTCGCGAGATGCTCGGAGATTGCCTGTAACAATGGTTCGTTGGCGGCGGGGTTGGAGATTCGAAGGTCGTCCACCGGTTCGACGATGCCGCGACCGAAGAAATTGGCCCAGACACGATTGGCGATGGATCGAGTGAAGTACGGGTTCTCCGGTGAGGTAAGCCAATCTGCCAAAGCTTCGCGGCGACCTTCGGTCGAGTCGCTGGCGATCGCCTGGCCGTCCAGCGGGGCCGGCGGTTGGGGTTTGCCGGTGCGCGGTTGGATGAGATCACCTCGGTCGGCGATGAACAGCGTCCGTGCACCGTCGCCGCTGCGGGCGTCGCCACCCCAGCCCTTGGCCCGGACGCGGGCAAACAAATTAGCGAACGAGTAGTATTGGTCATTCGTCCATTTTTCCAACGGATGATTGTGGCACTTGGCGCAGTTGATGGAGAGGCTCATGAACGCTTGGCTCACGTTTTCCGCCATCGTTTCGGGATCCTGGTGGATGGAGTAAAAATTTGCGGCGCCATTTTTCAATGTGTCCCCCTTGGCGGCGACGACTTGTCGGACGAGTTGATCCCAAGGGGTGATTTTCTCGATCTCGCCGCGGAGCCAATTGTAATAGGCTTTGAGGGCCAGAGGGCGTAGCTTTTTGCTGCTGATGAGGAACAAGTCGGACAGGCGATAGGTCCAGTAGTCGACGAATTCCGGCTGTGCTAGTAGTTTTTCGATCAGATCGTCGCGCTTGGTTTCGGTGGTGTCGGCGAGAAACGCCTTGGTTTCTTGCGGTGTTGGCAACATGCCAACGACGTCGAGATAAACGCGCCGGATGAATTCACTGTCGGAACTTGGCTTGGACGGCTTTAGGTTGAGTCGCCGCAACTGCTCTATGACACGTTTGTCGATGACATTGCGCTTGGGGGTGCGCGCAAACACTTCGTCGGGGATCGCGCTTGGCCAGGGGGAGGTGATCCGGGCCAAGGCGATCAGTCCGGAATACCAGACGCTGATCGCGCCTTCACCGTAGCCGATGACATTGGCCAAACCGGTGGCTTCGTCAACTTCGGCTATGGTGGCATCAGTCGAGGTGAATCGTGCCCAGCGAGTAACGTCACGCTTGGTTCCGTCGCTAAAAAAGGCGTGTACGGTTAACTGCTGTGTGTCGCCTTTATTAAGTTGCGAAAGGGCAGGGGAGAGTTCGATCCGTTTTAGTTCAGTATCGTCCGTCGATGGGCCTGGGGCACCTTGCTGAATCCACTTGACCAGTAGTTTGTAATCGTCGGAATCTTCGTGTAGGAGTTTGCCGCCTTTGTGGCGGACGGCAGCAGTGGGCTTGATTACGAACAAGCTGCGAGCCGGGTCGGCGAACTCGATGCGGCGGCCGCGGTTTTCGCGAGTGATGTTATAATGATCTGTCGCGGGATCGTAGGCGTTCAGGCTCAGTCGGAAACCGCCTTTACCAGCAAGGGCGCCGTGGCAACCGCCACTGTTGCAACCGGCCTTTGACAGTACCGGCAAAACATCATGCCGAAAATCCAACGGCCGATCGCGGGCAACGACAGACGTCACCAAGGCGAGTAGACTCAAGAAAGTTAGTGTTCTCACGCAAACAGTTCCTTGATCGGTTCGTTGCCGAAATCGACGAGAGGGAAGGGACGTCCGGATGGGCCGGGCAGGGTGGCTTTCGGGTCGAGGCCAAGGCTGTGAAAAACCGTCGCCACGACGTCGCCGGGCTCGACCGGTCGTTCAGCAGGGAAGCCGCCAATCGGATCGCTCTTGCCGACCACGCGGCCTCCTTTCACGCCGCCACCTGCGAAGGAGCAGGTGAAGCATTGCGGCCAGTGATCGCGCCCGCCTGCCGGGTTCACCTTCGGCGTTCGACCGAACTCGGATAGCGTTGTGACCATCGTATCGTCGAGGAGACCGCGGTCATGTAGGTCCTCGATCAATGCGCTGTAGCCCTGGTCGTACATTGGCGCGACCTGCTCCTTCATTTGCTTCACTGAGATGAATGGCTTCGATCCGTGGATGTCCCATGAGAGTTGGTCGAATACTGTAAGGAAGCTGTTGATGGTGATCATCCGTACGCCATTCTCCACCAAGCGGCGGGCAAGCAGGCAGCATTGCCCAAAGCGATTCATGCCGTAGCGTTCGCGAACGGATTGTTTCTCCTTGGTGATGTCGAACGCGGATCGGGCCTGTTCGCTGGTCATCATGCGAAATGCAGAGTGGAAGCTTTCGTTCAGGAGTCGGGCGTCCTCGCTGGCTTCAAAACTCTTCACCGTGCTGTCAACGATGTCGCGCATCTTGCGGCGGCGATCGAGTCGTGCCGCGCCGATCTGATCCGGCGGCAGCAGATCCGGCACCTTGAAACCTTTTTTTGATGGATCGGCGTTTAGCGTAAAAGGATCGTGGGCCTTGCCGAGGAAACCTCCTGCCTGGCCGTTGGGCATGTTGCCGCCGCCGCGTCCCATCAATTCAGGCAGCACGACAAATGGTGGCAGGTCACTCTTCCGCCCGAGCAGGTAACTGGCGACGGCTCCGGCGTGCGGTGTTTGCACACCACCCGAAAAGCGACGGCCAGTCTGCATGATTTGCCAACCAGCATCGTGCACTGCCGCGCCACCGTGATGCACGGTGCGGACGAGTGAAAACTTGTCCGCGACCTTCGCGTGCATCGGCAGGATTTCGGAGATGTCGATATCGGGCGACTTGGTGCGGATCGGGTTGAACGGGCCGCGAATTTCTCGCGGTGCATCGGGCTTCATGTCCCAGAGATCGACGTGGCTCGGCGCGCCAAGGTTGAATATCATGATACACGCGCGGTTATCATGGCCAGGTATTACTGCGCCATGCTCCTTTGCGGCGAGTAACTGCGGCAGAGACAGGCCGACGGAACCGAGCGCTCCGATTTGCAGAAATTCGCGTCGTTTTAAATGGCTGCCACCACAGATGGAGGCATTTTCTTCAGCCAGAAAATCAAACATGATTCACCTTTCATTTCGCGGTATTTCGCACCGCAGTGTGAAGTTCAGGAAGAATACCTTCCTAGAAGTCTTTTGCATAGTAAAAACGGTTTTTTAATTGACAGACGAGGTGACTGTTTCTTTTGCTGCGCCTTGTATTCTTAAAGATTCTAGGTGATCCCATTCAAGGAAGTCTTGGGTATTATTATATACCTCCATTTATAGAAACCTCGACGTTACAGCCGGATCCGCGCTCTTGACCTCGCCCTCCACGCCCCCCTAAAGTCTGCCCTGCAACGACCCGACAAGAATCCCGCAACCCGAGCCAAAATCGAGGCAGCCCTAGGCAGGAAAAAATGACACTCAGCAAACACCCAACCATTGTTCTTCTTTTTTTATGGATCCTTGTTCTCTCGCTGCAAGCTCAACAAAACAATGACGATGAAACACTGCGGGTGTTCATCTTCGCCGGCCAATCGAACATGGTGGGGTCGGACTCGAAGGTAAAGGACATCAAACGTTTCCCTCCATTTGAAGGCCTGGGGGCGCCGCAGGGTAAAGTGCTGTTCTCCTACTGCATCGGGCGTCAAAACAAGATGCGCTCCAATGGCTGGGTGGCGTTGGAGCATGTGAACAATGTGGTGGGCCCCGAGTTGAGTTTTGCGCGGAAGGTTACGCAACACATCAAAGCGCCGATCGCCATCATCAAGTGTGCGGCCGGCGGCACACATCTTGGCGGTGATTGGAATCCTGACGAGCCCATAGGCTTCAAGATGTATCCTCTGACGCTGGATCTCATCAAATCGTCACTGGTCGATCTCGACAAACGCGGGATCAAATACCGTATAGAAGGATTCATGTGGCATCAGGGCGAGAACGATATGTTCGAAAAAAATTATATGCCCA
>JABGZB010000459.1 GCA_018674955.1 Verrucomicrobiota bacterium
CCGTCACATTGAATACATGGTGCCCTACGGGATACGGGGCGTTCTTTGGGACCAGGGAGAATCCAAGACGCAGATACCCGGCGTGGCCGACCAGTACGTGGTAATGAATGCTCTGATAACGGGTTGGCGCAAGGTCTGGGGGCAGGGGGACTTTCATTTTCTTCACGTTCAGAAGCCGAGCGGCGGGGTGTGCCCTTGGGATCCTGAGAACCCGGTCAACCGGGGAGCGAAGGCCTTCAGCCCCAATTTGCCGAGCAACCATTTTGATAATCCCAACTCCTTGGCCTATCACTTGGATCACGTTCGGATGGGTACGCTGAAGAATGCTCCGCTGGTCACGGCCCTCGACTTGGGAACCGGGGTGCATCCATCCAACAAGTCGGGCTATGGCAAGCGGGCCTGTCGAGTGGCCCTCGGCTCGGTGTATGGGCGTGAATTAGCCACTTCTGGCCCAGTCTACAAGTCGCACAAGGTGGAGGGAAAGAAGATACGTGTATTCTTTGATCACGTCGGTAAAGGACTCGCTTTCCGCCACGCCAAGGTTTTGCAAGGATTCGAGATTGCGGGAGAAGACGGTAAGTGGCAGTGGGCCGAGGCAGCCATTGATGGCGACTCGGTCGTTCTCAGTCATCCTGAGGTGTCCAAGCCGTTGAATGTTCAGTACGCCTTCAGCAACAAACCGAGTTACGCGAACTTCTTTAACAAGGACGGCCTCCCCGGGCTGACTTTCACCACGGTCAAGTGGGAACGATGAATTCGGGCCGACTCCACTTTATACTTCGAAATAATTCTATCATGAAGAACCTCATATTACTTCGCGACAGGAATAATTACATGTTTCAGACCACTCATATCCTTGCTATCGCTTTGTTGAGCATCTTAACAGTCATGTCGTCCCGGGCGGATGAACCCGCTCCTTTTCCAATCTGGAAGTCGGGCGCAATGTTGGCGGAAGCGGAAAAACTGCCTGAGATCAGTAACGTCGATTTCCATGTCATAAAAAAGTGGGATAAGAAGTCTGACGGCTACACGTTCCTCCACGGTGTCGGACTCGCACAACACAAGGGAAAGCTCTACGCATCCTTCGGGCACAACAAGGGCGCCGAGAACACGGTTAGTGAAGAGGCTCAATACCGGGTCAGCGAGGATGGGGGGCGGACATGGGGCGCCCTCAAAGTGATAGATGCTGGAGATGAGCCTGATCTCGCCGTTAGCCACGGAGTATTTCATGTCCACGAAGGCGCTCTTTGGGCGTTCCATGGCGCCTATTATGGGAAGATGAAGCGCGTCCACACACGGGCTTATCGCCTCGATGAAAAGACAAGCACGTGGGAGAAACACGGTATCGTCGCGGAGGACGGATTCTGGCCGATGAACCAGCCCGTGAGAATGGCTGACGGGAACTGGATCATGCCCGGATTTGCTGCGGGGCCCTACTCGAGCAAGGGCGTCTTCCCCGCCGCAGTCGCGATCAGCCACGGGGACAACTTCGGGAAGTGGGACCTCGTGAAGATTTCTGTGGCCAAGGGGCTCAAGAATATGTGGGGGGAGTCGGCGATATTCGTGGATGGCAAGACGATCTTCAATATCTCCCGTTACGGCACCGCTGCAGTGGCACTCGTCGCAAAGAGTGAGGATTCTGGTCGAAACTGGTCGCCGTCATCCGCAAGTAACCTGCCGATGACAACCTCGAAACCCGCCGCAGGAATCCTCAGCACGGGCCAGCGTTACCTCGTCTGCACCACCGCGAAAGGCAGCGGCGGCAAGCGGACACCGCTGACGATCGCGCTCTCGGAGCCGAATGAAAACCGTTTCAGCAAGATCTTCGTCATTCGTCGTTCGCGGCATGATGGCGAACCAGGCGAATCGGCCGATAGACTGAGCCTCTCATACCCATACGCGATGGAGCACGATGGCAACCTATATGTAGGCTATTCGAACAACGGCGGTCGACGCGGCAACCTGAACAGTGCTGAGCTTGCCGTGATCCCAATCAAGTCACTAATAGTCCTCGAATAGACTCAAAGCGAACAAAGCGCTTGAGGCAACGCCGCTCCGCTTCGCGCCTGACCACTGACGTTTGCAATTAACAGTTCCGCATGAAGCAACTTTCTTTGATTATCATTTTATTACTGACGTTAGCCTCTCTTGATGCCGAGCAGGTCAACAGCGCGGACGCGCCCGAGGGTAAAGTGCACGTCTACAAGCAGGTGGGTGATACCGCTCGCGAGATGGAGATCTTTTTCCCGAAGAATCATGACCCGGCAACGAAGGCTGTTCCGGGCATCATTATGTTTCATGGGGGCGGCTGGGGCGGAGGACATCGGAAACAGTTCCGTTATCTTTGCCATTACTTTTCCACAAGGGGACTCGTCGCCGCCACTGTAACCTACAAACTCGCCTCAAAGGCCCGCATCGAAGAAGCTAAAAAAACAGAATCTCGGAAGCGCGTCTGTATAACCGACGCGAAGAGTGCCATTCGTTGGTATAAGCAGAATGCGGAAGAACTTGGCATAGATCCGCGGAAAATTGTCGCAGGCGGGGGCTCGGCCGGCGGGCATATCAGTTTGCTGGCGACAACCACCCCGGGCTTGAATGACCCCAACGACCCGAAAGGGTACGACACCTCCGTTGCGGCCTACCTTTTGTTCAATCCGGCGCTTAGCGCGGGTGACGCCAAGGATCCCGCCGTGGATTTTTTGCAGCAACTCAAAGCCGACTTCCCGCCGTCCATCGCATTCTTTGGAAGTGAGGACAATTGGATGAAAAAGGGATGGGGCCTTGCGCACGAAAAAATGAAGTCGCTCGGTGTCAAGTCGGCGGACTTCAGGATTGCCGAAGGGATGGGGCATGGGTTTTTCAACCGCCAGCCCTGGGCGGATGTCACCCTTATCGCGGCGGACAAGTTTCTGAAAGAGCTTGGCTTTATCGAGGGTGAACCCACGTTGGCCGCACCCAAGACAGGGGAGAAGCTGACCAAGAGGCCCTAATCGGATGCGAACAAGACGGTGGACTCAAACGTTATCCAAGTCTTTTGGCGGCAGCATTGGAACGTTGACTGAGGTTTAAGGCTAACCATTTTCTGGTGAAAATCTTCGATGATGGGTACAATCCCTCTTCCCGATGGATAAATCCTCTGTGATCCTCTTTGCGTTACTGCTTCCTCTTGTAGTTTTGGCTGAGGAGCCCCCCCCCAACATTGTACTGTTCCTCGTGGATGATATGGGCTGGCAGGACACCTCGGTGCCTTTTCATACTGAA
>JABGZB010000460.1 GCA_018674955.1 Verrucomicrobiota bacterium
TGACTGGATTTCTCATTTATTACTATTATCAACTGGATTTCACCTTGGAGACGAAGTCATACGTCCTGCTTGGCAGTGGCGGTTTGCTGCTTGGCGTTCGTCTCATCCTGAATGCACTCGTTACCAGAAAGGAACAAAACTCATGCGCATAAAACTGGCACTCCTGCTCCTGCTCCCGGTGTTGGGCTATCTCAACCTTGGTGTTCTTAGCAAAGAATCCCTGAAGGCCAACGGCGAAACGATCCTGTTGGAATTAGCGCCGCGCGACCCGCGCTCCCTGTTGCAGGGGGATTACATGGCACTGAATTATCGCCTGAACAATGAACTACGTGGAAAGAAAGAACTGCGCGGACACCAGGGACAGATCGTCATAAAAAAAGACGACTACGGCGTGGCAACGTTGGATCGTATCTACAATGACGAAGACCTGGCTGAAAACGAACGGTTGCTCCGGTTCAATTTCAGCGGTCACAGTTCCGAGGTGGCCACGGACTCCTTCTTTTTTCAGGAAGGCAAAGCCAAGGCATTCGAAGCGGCACGCTACGGCATTTTCAAGCTCGATAGTGACGGCAACCTGATGCTGGTGGACTTGGCTGACGAAAACCGCGAACCCATCAGCCCCAAGGCCTACGCCGAGGAGCAACCCACCACCAACGCACAGTAGCCGCTTGGCCAAGCGGTAATCGGCGGTAATTCAGGACTAGACTTTCGTCTTTCCGGTGGGATTGTTCCCTGAGACAAATCGTTTGAGGCAAATGAAATCCAAAATCTTCCCTTCGTTGGCACTCGCATTGGGCTTGATGGCACAAAACGGCCAAACGGCCGACATCGCCTCCGGGCCGCCGACCGGCACCCCGCTTGCCCCGGTGAACAGCTACGCCTTGCACGGCCCGCACAAGGGCCGGGAGTTCGACGCGGCAAAGTCGCTTGGCCAAGGCCCCGGCGCGCTGCTCTTCATCCACGAGTTGACCCGAAACATCATCCCGGTGTTGCGCGGCCTCGACGACCTCACCTCGGAATATTCCGTCCTCGGTTTCCAATCGCACACGCTGCTGCTCCACGATGACCGCACCTCGGCGGAGAATCGGCTCAAGGCCATCAACGGTTCACTCAAGCACGCGCACCCCATCATCCTGAGCCTCGACGGCCTCGAGGGGCCTGGCGACTACGCCCTCAACCGCCGTGCCGCACTCACGCTGGTCCTGGCCAAGGGCGGCCAGGTGGTACGCTCGGTCGCGCTCACGGATACGGGCCAGCACAATGTGCAGCAGTTGCGGGAATGGGTGGAGGAGGTCGCCGGCAAAGTCCCCTCTGACCGAGCAAAGTTGCGCCGCATGATCGCCGGCAATTTGCCGGAGAGCGGTGATGCCGTTCGCGAACTTGCCGTAAACCAGGGCGTGCAACTGCAGAAACTCCGCGAGCGCCTGGCAAGACTTGAGAGCGGACAGATGAACAACCGAATGCAGCAGCGCAGGCCGCAGCGCATGAAGCGTGATGTTCCAAATGCCTCCGGACGTCCCGTCGCCGAGCGCATCCCGGCCAAGCCGGCGGTAAAGCGCGAAGGCGCGCCGCCCGACGATGCCGACTTGCAGTCGAGTCTCCGCGCCTTCATCCGTAAAACCCAGGCCGACGAACGCATCGACGAGATTTACGAAGAAATCACCACACACGCCGCCGAGAGCGCTGAGTTGACGCGCCAGACGCGCGAGATGTTCCGACTCGTACTCAGCCTCAAGGATCGCTACGGCACCCCGCACGCCCACGAGTTAGCCAAGGGATTCCTGGACAAGCATCCGGCCAAGCGAAACCGATGACATGCCTCAGCTTCGAGTCATCGCCGCTGCCATCGCTTTGCCGCTTTTTGCCGAGGCGGACGAGCCGAAGCCATTTCACTTCGCGCACGACATCTCGCCGTTGCTGGTGAAGCAGGCCTGCGCCTCGGCTGAGTGCCACGGCGCGGCGACCGGCCAGGCAGGCTTCAAACTGTCGCTCTTTGCGATGAATCCCGCCGCCGACTACGCCGCGCTCACACAGGATCTGGACGGCCGCCGGATCGACCTGGCCAAGCCGGAATCCAGCCTGCTGCTGCGCAAACCCACCCGCCAAATCAAGCACAAAGGCGGCCGCATTTTCAAAAAGGACAGCGCCGACTATGAGTCACTGCTCGGCTGGATTCGGCGCGGCGCGGCGTTCACCGAGAACGAGCCGGGCAGCCTAGCCAAGCTGCGACTCGAGCCACGCGACGGTGGTTTCTCCGCCGTGGCGGAATACCGCCTGCCCAAGCGCACGGCCACCCGCGACGTCACGCGGCTCACCGTTTTCTCGAGCACTGACGAGACCGTTGCGCTCGTCCATGACGACGGCTCGGTGACCAAGCGTGCCGCCGGCGAGGCGTGGATCATTGCCCGTTACGCCGGCCACAACGCCCGCTCCGTCATCCGCCAGTCGTTCAACGAAGACCCGCCGGACGAGTCGACGACGACGCACCTGCTCGACAGCGCCTGGCTCGCCGGCCTCGAGTCGCTTGGCCTCAGGTCCAGTGCCGAGGCGGACGCCTTCGTGCTCGCCCGCCGGGTGCACATCGACCTCGCCGGTCGTCCGCCGACGCCGGACGAACTCGACGCCTTCATCGCCCTGCCACCGGACAGGCGCCTGGCCAAGACGGCGGATCACCTGATGCGCACCGAGGAGTTCGCCGAAGTGTTTGCCGATCACTACCGGCGCTGGCTCGAGCTGCCGGAGGCCCGAGGCGAAAAAGGTGCCGAGAAACCCCGCAACACAAAACTGCGCCGCTATCTGCTCGAGTCGGTACGGCAAAACAAGCCGCTGCCGCAACTGGCCCGCGACATTCTCGGCGGCGGCGAGGCGAGTGAATTTGTCTCGCGTCACAACGACCCGCGCGACCGCGCCGAGTACGTTGGCCGCACGCTGCTGGGCCTGAGCATCGGCTGCGCACGGTGCCACGACCACCCGATGGATCGCTGGCAGCAACGCGAGCACCTTGCCTTCTCCGCGTACTTTGCCGACGCGCGGCCGAACCCCGAAGGCGGCATGATGGCCGGCAAGCTGTTCCTGCCCGGCACCGGCAAGGCGGTTCAACCCGCGCTGCTCCAGCTCAATCCCGCCGCGCCGGCAGCCCCTCAACGCCGGCCCGGCGATGAACTGGCGTGGAGCATCCTCGACGGCGGCCACGACCAGTTCGGCCGCAACGTGGCCAACCGTTTCTTCGGCATTCTCGTCGGCAAACACCTCATCGATGCACCGGACGATCATCGGCTGAGCAACCCGGCAATTCACGGCGCACTGCTCGACGCCCTCGTGCGGGAGTTCGAACGCACCGATGGCGACTTGCGAAA
>JABGZB010000461.1 GCA_018674955.1 Verrucomicrobiota bacterium
AATCATCAAAGTGGTAAAAACACCGGTCGAGGGGGATGCCGGCGGCGGATCCGCTCATAATATATTCAATAGCCTTCTCGGGTTTGAGTTCTTTGACGTCGACCCCGAGACTGGTCGGGTTCGGGAGTACAACGAGGAGTTTGGGCATGAGGCCAAGCGCAACTACCTCGAGCGAGTTTATGATCTCGCCCACGAGATCACCGGCATTCTCAAGGAGATGGGCGGTGGCCTGGCAGTTCATACTCCCGCAGTCAACGATGCGGGGCGGGTGGTCTATTTGGCGGATGTCACGTCCGACCTCAAAGGAGAGCGGGATCGCATCCGGCGTGAACTTCTGGAGCGGGGTCACACCGTTTTGCCGGACCGCCCACTCCCGTTGGAAGCCGACGAGGCGCGGGAACTCATATCTGATTTTCTGGGCAAATCCCATCTGGCGATTCACCTCATCGGCAATCGCTACGGGATCGTCCCGGAGGGCGGTGATCTGTCGCTTGTCGAATTGCAATCCTCCCTCTCGGCAAAAAAAGGCGAGCAGGACGGGCTTCATCGCTTGATTTGGATGGCTACAGACAACGATCCGGACAGCGACCGGCACGCCACGTTCATTCAAGCCCTTCAAAACAGCAGCGAAGGTATGGCGACAACCGAGTTACTGGTCGGGCAGATTGAGGAGGTCAAGAATCAGGCCATCAAACGACTCGTGGTAGAGGAGAAACCGACCGAAGCCGAACCGGAAACGCCTGCGCTTGGCCAAACGGAAGAGGATGGGGAGAAACGGATTTACCTGATCTGCGATCAACAGGACGAAGAAGCCGTCGAATCGCTTGAGGACTATCTTTACGACCAGGGATACGAGGTCAAAATCCCGCAATTCGACGGGGATGAGGACGCTTTCGTGCAGGCGCATCAGGACAACCTCAAATTCTGCGATGGAGTGCTGATCTTTTTTGGGGAGGCCAGCGGGCAATGGGTGGAGATGAAGTTGATGGATCTACTGAAGGCTCCCGGCTACGGCCGCACCAAGCCGCTCACGGCCAAGGCCGTTTACGTCGGCCCACCCGATAACCGGCGAAAGTCGAGATTCCGAACACGGACCGCTGACGTCATCCTAGGTGGTGAATCAATTAATCCCGATATGCTCAGACCGTTTCTCGACAAAGTGGGCCAAGCCAAGGGAGGCACCGCATGACCCCAGGCGATCCCGGATTCAACCCCTTCCCCGGCCTGCGTCCATTCGACATGGACGAGGAGTACCTGTTCTTCGGCCGGGAGGATCAACGCAAGGAATTGGTCTCACTTCTGCGTGAGCAACGCTTTGTCGCCGTGCTGGGTGCCTCCGGCAGTGGCAAATCCTCCCTGGTTCGCGCCGGCCTTCTTCCTGCGCTTTACGGGGGAGTCATGACCAAGGCCGGGTCAAACTGGCACATCGCCGTCATGCGCCCCGGCGGACACGCTATCACCAACCTCGCCGAGGCTCTGTTCGAAACAGACCTTCTCGACAACGAAGTCTGCGAAGACCTCACCGAACTCGACATCGAGGCTACCTTGATCCGCAGCGGCCTCGGCCTCATTGAGGTCGCTCGGCAGCTTGGACTGCAGCAAAACGAAAACCTGCTGATCGTCGTCGATCAATTCGAGGAACTGTTCCGCTTCAATTCCAGTCAATCCGATCGCAGTTCACGGGACGAGGCCGCCGCCTTCGTCAAGATGCTCGTCGAGGCCGGCATTCAGCAGGAACTGTCGATCTACGTCGTCCTCACCATGCGCTCAGATTTCTTTGGCGACTGCTCGCAATTTGAGGAACTGGCCGAAGCCGTCAACAAAGGCGAGTACCTCGTCCCGCGCCTCAACCGTGAGAACAAAAAAACGGCCATTGAAGGCCCGGTCCGCGTGGGCGGCGGCGATATTTCCCCCCGCTTGGTTCAGCGGTTGCTCAACGACCTTGGTGACGACCCCGACCAGTTGCCCATCATGCAGCACGCCCTCATGCGCACTTGGGATTGCTGGCTGTCGGACCACGACGAAAACGAACCGCTCGACCTCCGCCACTACGAAGCCACCGGCGGCATGGACGAAGCCCTCTCCCGACACGCCGACGAGGCACACGCCGAGGCAACGACCGAAGAGGAACAACGCCTCACTAGGCAATTGTTCCAGGCCTTGACCGAGAAAGGAGCCGACAACCGAGGCATCCGACGCCCCACCCCGCTCAAGGAATTGTGTGAGATTTCCGGCGCAAACAAAGATCAAGTCAGCAGCATCATCGATCGGTTCCGCAAACCGGGGCGCACCTTCCTAATGCCGCCGATCGACCGCGAACTCGAGGACAACACCGTCATCGACATCTCCCACGAAAGTCTCATGCGCGTCTGGGCCAGTCTTGGGCGCTGGGTTGATGACGAGGGGCAATCCGCCCGAATCTACCTCCGTCTGGCCGAGACCGCTCAACTGCACGCCGACGGCTCAGCCGGGCTCTACCACGATCCTGACCTGCAGATCGCCCTTTCATGGCGGGATACCGAAAATCCGACCGAGGCATGGGGCCAGCGCTACCACCCTGAGTACAGCCAATCGATTGCGTTTTTGGATCAAAGCCACGAAGTCAAACTCAAGGAACAACGCGCCGAGGAGGTGGCACGCGAGAGGGAGCTTGAGCAGGCCAAGCTCTTGGCCAAGGCAGAACAGGAACGGGCCGAGGCGCAGCAGCAGTTGGCCGTCAAACAACGAAAACGCGCTAAGATCGCAGCAGTGCTGGCCGGCTTTGCCCTGATCGCAACCGCCGTCGCCGGTGTTGCATGGAACCAATCCCAAAAAAACGAAACCTTGGCCAAGCAGGCTCAGCAAACTGCCGTGGAAAACGCCACCAGGGCCACCGAAGCACAACAAGCAGCCGAAGCCCAGGAAGCCTTGGCCAAGCAAAGCCAACAATCCGCAGAGGAAGCTCGACAAAACGCAGAAATAGCTTCGAAAGAATTATCTAATAATCTAACTCAATCAGACTTCGTTACAGGGGTGGAACTGCTGGAAGCGAATCGCACCTCGGATGGCCTGGCATACTTAGCGCGGGCTATTCGTCGTGACCCAACTCACTGGCAATCAACTATGCGTGCCATGTCAACACTTCAGCATAATAACTTTAATTTAGATATGCGACCTGAATTGACGCACGAAAAACCCGCCCAAGCTCCTTTGATCAGCAAGGACGGTAAAACAATTCTCACATATGTAAACGGAGCAGAGGCAAAAGTTTGGAGCATTGACTCAGGCCGGCTAATCAGTGAGTTCGGCAGTGAGACAAAGTCCAAAGACATAAAACTTTCTCCCAACGGGGCGGTGGCAGCAGATCTCGATGTGAAAAATATTGTTCACCTCTGGGACACGTCATCAGGAAACAAGATTGGCACTATTTCACCTGATGAGGGAATAATTACTTTTGATTTCGTAGATCACCCCGAGAAAACAAACTTGATTGCAACATACAACGGATCAGGTGCACTCCAAGTTTGGGGTTTAGAGGGGAAAGAGCGCACATCCCCGCTTCGCACCACCGGGCGATTTGTCGGCAGCAGAAACACAAGGCCGAAAATCACCGAGGATAATAAGTTCATATACGGCATTTTTGACGACGGCAAATTTGGCATTTGGGATATTTTAAGTGGCAAAGAAAAGTGCGCGCCAATTGAACACAAATTAAACAACCCGA
>JABGZB010000462.1 GCA_018674955.1 Verrucomicrobiota bacterium
AAACTCGAGGTTATTCACGCCCATCTCGATCCAGTCCCCGCCGTTGGCACTGCGGAAGGCGCTGAACCGGTTGCCGGAACGCTTCATCCGGATCCACAGGTTGGGCAGACCGGGCACGGTGTACGGGTCGTATTTTATCCCGCCTTGCTTAACCGCGCTGCCAAGGGTGCCGTCGTTGTTCCACCAGAAAGACGCAGCAGCAGCCTCGCGGCGCTCGAGGGCGAAGTAGCCCTGTCCACTGGATGGCGTGGCGAACGCGCCGAGCATCATGCTGTTGTCGTCCAGCGTTTCGCTCACCATCAGACCGTTGCGAGACCAACCGTTGGGATTGTCGATCGAGCGCACCTGCACCGCCATGTCGAAGTCGCCGATTTTTTCTTCGAACAGAAACGTGAAATCGTCGGCGTTGGAGCAAATATCGGAGCCGCCGGAGATCACCTCGATTTCGTCGCCGAAATTGTGGGCCGCACCAGACGGGTCGATGTTGCCGATGTTCAGCGGTTGCAAAGTGAGGAAGCCACCGCCGGTCTCGGAGGATGCCATTTTATTCCCGGCGATATCGGTCACGACCGAGACGTTGAGTTGGTATTACGTGTGCGATGTGGTGCCACTTGCCGTCGGCCAAGTTCAGTCCTTCAGATACCTCCACGCCGGGGCCGCTGTAGGTGCGGACACGGATGTTGCCTCCGGTCAGGTGCAAATGGCGGTCGTGGCCACCTCCACCAAGATTGGCATCCACCACGCAGAACAAACCCGCGTTCGGATCCTCCGTGCGAAACCAGAACTCCACCGTGCACTCCGTTTCCGGCACGTCGATCGGCACTGAGACGTACTGGTTGCCGCCCGCGAAACTCAGCGCGCTGCCGCCGTTGGCGCGGTACCACCGATATGTGTTGGGGCTGCCGGACGCTTCCGCCGCCAAACTCGTCGCGCTTCCGGCTTCCGCCGAGACATCGCTTGGCTGGGAGGTGATCTTGGCTGGATCGGTGACGCCGTTGGCTGCCATGGCCAAGCCGAGACTCAAACCTGTCGCCTTGGCCAAGCGACGGGTAGAACGGATACAAGGAGTGAAGTACATGAACATTTTCATAGTGAATTCAAGTTTGGAACGACAGGGATGATACCTTTCGCAAAGGTCCATGCTAGTTTTGTCATCCGCTTGGCCAAGCGGAAATCGTTGTTATTTGCTGGTTCTGCGGTTATACAGTCGCCAGCGATGAATCGCTTGGCCAAGCTTCTGTTCGCGAGTTGCGTTCTGCTGACAGTTGCCCTGCCGTTGGCAAGGGCCGACCGTGTTTGCCTGATCAATGGCCCGGCGGACGCTGCGCAATCCCGATACGATCTCGCCATCGCGGCCCAGCGCGAGCTGAATATCTCCTACTTATACGTGGGCGGAGAGGAGGACGAATTCACGATGCGCGGCTTCGCTCTATTGCGCGAAACGGCGCGGCGCGGCGTCAAGGTGCGACTGATGGTTGACGCTCTTTTTAACAGTATTCCCGCGCACCTCGGCGCGTATCTGGTTCGGGAGGGCGTGGAGGTTCGGGTGTTTCACCCGTTCAACCCGCTGAAGCCATTTCGATTTAACCGGCGTTTGCACGACAAACTTTTCATTGCGGACGGCCAACGGTTGATCACCGGCGGGCGCAATATCGACAACTCCTATTTCGGGCAGAGCCGGTTTCGGAAGGAGGGTGACACGGTGTACCGCAACCGGATCGACCGCGACATCCTCGTCGAGGGCCGTAGCGCTGCAGAGGCGAATACGCACTTCATGACGCTCTGGAACGGGTCGAAGGTGAAGCCGATGCACGTCGGCAAATATCGCTGTCTCATTCGGCCTGACGATTCGCCCAAGCGCCTCATGGCGAGTCGCCGCAGGGCCATCACGCCGGTGCACCGGGCCATCCTTCATCGAGACATCGACGAGGCCAAAGCTGCGCTCGACAGGGCTTGGGCAGAGTTTCAGTCGAAGCCGAGAGTCGTGCAGTTGCCAAGCCACACCGACTGGAATCAGCGACTGAGGCCGGTGGATAAAATCCGTTTTTTTGCCGATCTCAAGGGCAGAAAAACACGCGGCCAAAACACGGGATTCTACATCGCCGAGTTGGTGAACAACGCCGCGTCGGGCGAGACAATCTGGATCGAGTCGCCGTATCTCATTCTGACGCGGAAGACCCGAACCGTTCTGGGCGATGCCCTCCGGCGTGGCGTCCGCGTGGTAGTTTTTACCAACTCTCTAAACTCGAGCAGCAACCTTCTCGTCCAGGCAGTTTACCAGAGAAAAAAGGTAGACCACCTTGCCCTTGGGCTGGAGATTTATGAACTGGCCGGCGAACCGGGCAAAGAGGGAATGGAGACGTTGCATGCCAAGAGCATGGTTCTTGAGCAGGCTGGCATCGGCCTCGTCGGCTCGTTCAACATCGACCCTCGCTCCGAGCGGTTGAATACGGAAGTCGCCATCGAGTTCCACTCAGAGGTGATGGCTGGTGAATTGCTTCGCTCGATCAGGGATCGTATCGAAAAGAAGGGCGTCCGCATCGGGCCGGACGGAATGCCGGTGGACGGCCGCCCGCGCTATCTCGGCGCGTCACCAAAAAAAATCCGACGCATGAAACGCCACACCCTCCCCGCGCTGATCTTCAAGGGCTGGCTGTAGAGTTTTTGACTTTAGGAAAGTCGCCGGGCAGCGAGATGGTCTGCACGAGTGATTGCTGTCCAAACTTTGACACGAGCGATTGGCTGAGCGACTGTGCAGTCGCGGTGTCCGGGAAAATTGCGAAAACGGTTGAGCCGCTGCCACACAGGAGTGCGCCCTCCGCGCCGTTGGCCAAGGCGTGTTGCTTGATGAGCTTGAGCAGCGGGAACTTGTCGAAGACCGGCGCTTCGAGTGAGTTGTAAAAGGCGTCGCCGACCTCAGCCAGCAAACTGTTGGCCAACTCGTCCGCTTGGCCAAGCGGGCGGTTTTTCGCCCAGGGAAACTTGGCCAAGCTTTGGTACGCCCAGGGCGTGGGTACGCCGAAGCCAGGCCGGACGAGCAGCAGCGCCTTGCCGTCGAGCGCCGCGAGAGGGGCGACCGGCTCGATGATTTCGCCGCGACCCTTGGCCACGGCGGCTTGGTTTTGCAGGAAGAAAGGGACGTCGCTTCCGAGCGCGGTGGCGAGTTCGTGCAGTGCCACTTGGCCAAGTGCTTGGCCGTGGAGTTCGTTGAGCGCGAGGAGGGTTGCCGCCGCGTTGCCGCTGCCGCCGCCGAGACCGCCCTCGGCGGGGATGGTTTTTTCGAGGTGAATGCGGACGCCGCCCGTGACTTCGGCCTTCGCTGTGAACGACTCGGCGGCTTGGCAAACCAAATTACTGGAATCGGTGGGGATGCCGGGCTGGTTGCAGGTCAACTCGATGCCGTGGCCGAGCAACTCGAAGTCGAGTCGGTCAAAAATCGGCACGGGCAGCATTAGCATTTCCAACTCGTGAAAGCCGTCGGCGCGCTGGCCGACGACGTTGAGCAGCAGGTTGATTTTGCAGTGCGATTTGCGGCTGAGTTTCACGACACAAAAAAGGCGTCAACCGTAGGGTTGACGCCGGGAAAATTGCTGAACTGCGGCTCAGTGGTCAAATACCCTGAAGCGGCTGCCGGGGAAGAACGGGGCCACGTCGCCGCCGCCAAATCCGATGGCGGTGTTCGGGTGAAAGACCCCGTCATCCCAAAGGCCAGGTGTGTAGCTGGAGGGGAACAGGGCGTCGTCCGGCATCACCATGCCGCCCCACGGGTACTGCTGCGTGGCCATAGAGGGATCCGGAAATACGGTGGCTCCTTGGAGCCACGGCTCGTAGTCTGGGGTGGGGATTGGAAATGTGACGATCTCGGCGAAGCCGATCGCGGTGCGGGCAACGGTGCGGCTCAAGCCGCGAATGACGCCGGTGGTGTAGGCGTGCTGCGGGCCGTCCCAGAGGGCGGTTTGCTCGACGGAACGGCTGAATTCGCCCATGCGGGTGAACTCGCTGAAGTTGCGGATACCACGCCCGAGCTTGTTTTCCGGGCCGGCACAGCCCACCGAGAAGAGTGCAACGAGGGCGGCAACGGCGGTGGTTTTTGCGAAATATCTCATTGGATTAGTTAAAAAGCGACAGGCAGCATAGCTAAAAAGCCGCCAGTGTAAAGTCTTTTGGCGCTATTTTTCAGGCTCGTCCGGGGGCGTTTTATTGGCCTCGGCCTCTTCTTTTGCGAGTTGTGCCTCTTTCTTCTTGTCCCGGCGATACCAAATCCAGGCGATGAGAATGCTGCATTCGTAGAAAATCTGCATAGGCAGAGCCATGAGCACTTGGGTGACGAGATCCGGCGGAGTGAGAATCGATGCAAGGATAAGATTGATGACCACCCAATACATTCTGAATTTGGAGAGTTTCTTGTAATCGAGCACCCCTATCTTCACGAGAAGCAGGATGACAACCGGGAGTTCGAAGGCGATGCCCATGCCGATCATGAACTTGCAGACAAAGGTTATGTAATCTTCAGCCCGCCAAATGTCGGCCCCGAAGTTCAGCCAGTTCGCAAACAGCGCCGCCGTGCTCAACGCTATTTTCATCAGCAAAAAGTAACAAAAAGCTGCGCCGCAAAAGAAAAGTCCGCCGCCGATGATGACGGCAGTGACAAGATATTTTCTCTCCTTCTTCCGCAGGGCCGGGAAGGTGAATTCGCCTAGAAAATACAGGATGAAAGGCAACGAAATCATGATGCCGCCGTAGAAGGCCATTTGCAGGGCAACCAGGAATCCACTAAGCGGTCCCATGGATTTTAGCTCCGGCCCGGCTTGGGTGAGGTCTTCATCGGCGGCTTGGGTGTTTGTGCTGGGCTGCAGGAGCAACTGCAGTTTGCCATCCTCCACCGCTGGGATGAGGTTGAATGTGGTGACCTCGTTGGTCAGGTCGAGCAGCTTGTAGGCCTCGACGAGTAGGTTTGTCTCGACCGGGATACGAAAGACCTCTTCCTGAGTGAGCCGGAGGTGGATTTCGCTTTTACCCTCCTCGTTCAAGATTTCCATTCGGTTTTCCGTGAGGAACTCCTTGGCCTGTCCAAGCGGCTGGGCCAGCATATTGACTAGCACCGGCGCAGCGGCGAGGCAGGAAACCATGGCCACGGCCAAGGCGGCGACGCAGCGGATGAGCACCCAGCGCAAATCCTCCATGTGCTCGAGGAACGACTTGACCGGGCCGCCGAATTCTTCGCCGTTTTCGTCCAGCTCGGGCATCGTGTCGTCGCCGTCGGAGCCACCGCTGCGTGGAACCGGTAGGGGCGCACTCAGTGCTGGCTCGGTGTGGTCTGCCTCCTGGTGTTCCTCATTCCCGTGTTGGTAGTGCTCGTCGTGATGGGCGTCGTAGGAATCGTGATCGTCGTATTCGTAGTCGTGATGATACGGGTCATCATGCTGCGAAGTATCGTGCACGGAATCGAGGGCACTCCCATCCGCTTGGTCAAGCGCTTGGCTTGAAGCATCACTCGTTTCGGGAGCAGTTTCCTGCTCCGGAGTTTTCTGTGCTGGGGGGGGCTTGGGGTGCTTCTTCTTGGCTACCTTCTTCTTCACAGCTTTGCGCCCAGGAGCTGCTTTCTTCTTGGCTGCCTTCTTCTTCACAGCTTTACGCCCAGGAGCTGCCTTCTTCTTGGCTGCCTTCTTCTTCACAGCTTTACGCTTTGGCTTGGCTGTCGGGGGAGGGTTGATCCAGCACCGGAGGCCGGTCGGGTTCCTTGGACATCGTTCAAACCCAAGTCGATCTCAACGCTAGCGGATCAGGCGTCTTTTTTAGGCTCATCTCCGCTAGCTTGCTCGGAGATTTTCGGGGTGGGCGGAGGGGTATAAGGGGGAGGATCCATGGCGCGTTCCATCTCGTCGGTGGCGTCGCGCGTGGCTTTCTTAAATTCCTTGATGCCCTGTCCCATGCCCTTGGCCAGTTCGGGCAGTTTCTTCGCCCCGAAAAAAATCAGGATTACAGCCAAAACCAAGAGGATTTCGGGCATTCCAGGTGAAAAAGCTAAATTCAGATAAGTCATCATAATTCGTCAAAAAGGCCCATCAACCTAGCCTTTTTTTACGGAATGTAAAGGGCTAACTCAAAGCCGGAATGTTGTCTCTCAAAAAATCAGTTTCCCGGCTTTGGCTTGAGCAGCACGAATTCCCCCCGGCGGTTGCGGGCGAAGGCGGCGTCATCGATGCCCGTGTCGGCTGGTCGATCCTCGCCCATGCTCATCGTGCGCACCCGGTCGGCGCTCACTCCCAAGCCAACCAGCGCGTCGCGGACGCTCAACGCCCGGCGCTCGCCTAGGGCGCGATTGTATTCCTCGGTACCGCGCTCATCGCAGTGGCCCTCGATCAGCACCTTGTTCTGTGCGTCTTGAGCCAAGATGCCGGCCACTGCCTCCACCTTGCTAAGGTCGTCCGGGTGGATCTCAGAGCGATCCAGGTCAAAGTAAACGGTTTGGGCAGCCAAGGCTTCGCGATCCATCAGCATGTCCTCGAAATCCTCGAGACCGGACAGGCCGATGTTGCCGGAATCGTCAATCGTGACGACATCCCCGCCGTTGCCAAGAGTGCCGCTGGTGTCTCGGCCGATAAGGCCCCCTGCACCCGCCACGCTGGCGTTTCCGCCGGGGATGGGGGTGATGTTCTTGGGCTTGGTTTTGCACCCGGCCGAGGTGGCTGCCATGAGGGCTACCAGAATTAAACCAACTTGTTTCACTGTGGTCATGGTTTTGAGGTTAGCTGCCTTGCTTTATTTGCTCCAAGCCGCTTGGGTACAGTTGCCCGGAAAGCTGCGCGGCAGAGTCTTAACTCGTTTGGTGGGGACGTCAAGTACCGATAAAACACGTTTTCTGCCGGAGCGTCTGGTGAACATGAGCGTGCGCGAGTTGGGCGCCCAAGAGGGATCCTCCCCGGTGGCGAGCACTTCCACGTTTCCCCCGCCGGGCGGGACGATGCAAATATCGAACTTTCCGCCCCCCCGCATGGTGGTGAAAACGATCGCCTTGCCGTCGGGCGACCAGTCCGGCTCGGTGACATTTGAGGCGCCGACCGTGCGAATCCACGACATCGCGCCGCCGTTGGCCGGTATTTTGTACAGTCGCGCTCGTCCGCTGGCGCGGGAAACGAAGCAGATCCAGCGTCCATCCGGCGACCAGCAGGGCGACGACTCGGTCTCCTTGGTGGTGGTAAGCCGCCGCAGGCCGGAGCCGTCGGCGCTGGCCGTCCAGATGTCTGGGCTGCCGGCTTTGCTGAGAACCATCGCCACGCGGCGTCCATCCGGCGACACCGCCGGGCTGATGTTCGAGCCGGAATAACGGGCGACGATCCGGCGCACACCGGTGTGGGTGTTGTGCGAGTAAATGTCCGGGTTGTTCCGGCGGTAGGAGTAGTAATAGAGTGAGTCATTATTCGGCGTCCATTCCGGCCCAGCGGCGATGGAGTTGTCGTGGGTCAAGCGCTTGGAGTTGTGCCCGTCAAAGTCGGCGACGTGAATCTCGGTGTCGCGCCCGTGGAACTGCCGGAAGGCGATCTTGGTCAGGCCAATGCCGGGAGAGCCGGTGATCGCCTCAACAGCGTTGTTCGCGAATGTGTGCGCCTGCCGCCGCAGACTGCCTCCCTGATATCGCTTGTTCAGGATGAACCCGCGCTTCACATGGTCGTACACCGCGCCGTTGATGCTGCCGACGTTGCTGCCCTTGATAGTGAACTGCGCCTTGGCTTTGTCCACGAACTCGAAGCCCTGCACGAACAGGTCGAACTTCAGCAGGGCTAATGTTTCGCCGGTGAAGCCCTCGAGTGCCACGGGGATGGCCTTGACCTCGCCGGCGTCAAACACGTCGACATCGATTGAGCGCTGCGCCTGGCCAAGTGCGAGACCGGCCCAAAATAGGCCGACTAGAATAGGGAATTGGATGAGGGTTGCTTTCTTCATGAAAAACTTCTTGAGTTAAAATTTAGGTTGAATGTCTGTTGCGAGCCTTTCATCGCTTCGGGGAACGGCTTGATGAATTTCACGCGGTCGAGCGCTTTTTGCACTGAGCGATCCCAACTCGCCACGCCGGATTTCCCCGTGACCCGCGCCGAGAGAACCGTGCCGTTCCGGGCGATGACCAAGCGCACTTTCACGACCGGGTCGCCGCTTGTCGATCCGGGGTGGATGGTGGCATCCATGTATTTTTTGCGGATGAGCGACTCGTAATTGGCTGAGGCATAGCGGCCAATCGGGACGTTCACCGACGTGCGGCCGGAGAGCTTGGCTTGGAGTTTGTTGAGTGCGGCTTGCCGCTTGGCAGCTTTCTTTTGCGACTCATTTTTTTGAGCGTCCGGTTTCCGGACATTCGAGTTCAGGTTAACTTTTATTTTCGGCTTGGGGGGGGTGGGTTTTGGTTTTGGCTTGGGTTTCGGAGTAATTTTTTTCGGCTTGGCGGGGATGGGCTTTGGTTTCGGCTTGGTCTGGACTTTTTTTGGCTCGGGCTGCTTGGGTTTGGGCGGCGCGGGGGCTGGCGGAGGAGCCGACGGGACGGCCGGGGCCAGCAGTTTGTCGATCACCGCCGACGGGACCAAGTCGATGACCCGAACCTTTTCCTCGCGCTTGGCAAGGAGCATAGGGCCGAGCACGAGCATGGCTAGAATCAGCGCATGAAACACGACTGACCCAACCACGCAACTGCGTTTTAACCTACTCATTCTTCCTGCCTCCTTGCTTATTCCGGCTCTGTCCGCAGGGAAACCCGCGTGATGCCGTTTTGCTCGCAGCGGTTCAGCACCGCGGCGACTGCGCCGTACGTCCCGCGGTGATCCGCCCGGACGTACACCAAAATATTCGGATTGTTTTGATGATCCGCAATCAGTTTTTGTTCAATCTGCCCGAGCGACAACAACTCGTTGTCGAGCATGTAGCCGCCCGACTGATTCACCTCGACGGTGCGAATGTCATTCCTGTCCAGCGGCCTGTCCGGCTGTCCGCCGCCGGGGAGGTCGAGCGACAAGCCCTGCTCGAGCAGCGGCGTGGTGATCATGAAAATAACCAGTAACACGAACGCAAGGTCGATGAGCGGCGTGACGTTGAGGTCGCTCAGCGTGACCAGCGGGTTGCGTTGTGAGAACCGGCGCATGACGACTAAAATTTACTCGCTGCTATCGTGATAACCTTGAATGCGCCGTACGCCACGATCATCATGATCACCGTCTGGGCAAGCGTGATCTTTTGCGATTTGCCGAACAACCGCTTCTTGAGTTCCCGGAACGGGCTCATGTGCACCCGGTGACGGCACTCCGGACACTTGGAGATCACCCGCTGCACCTTGGCCCCGCATTTCTTGCACTTGACGAAAAGCTGCGAGTTGCAGTACTCGCACTGCTTGAGGTCGCCGGGGTTCAGGTGGCTGCACTTCGGGCAGAGTAACCCTTTTTCTCCCTGCACTAAATTTTTCGAGGGCATGCCGTTTATTCGTCCTTGAGGAACTCAGTTTCCATGCACGAGGCCAGTTCCTGCGCGAAGTTGTCCAACTCCACCGTGAACACCCGTAGGTTGTGCACCAGACAGTTGTAGCCGACCATCGACGGGATCGCCACCAGCAGTCCGGCCACCGTTGTGCCCAGCGCCGCCGCCACGCCCGGCGCCATCGCCGGCAGGCTGGCGGTTTGCAGCATCGCGACGTTGGTGAAGGTACTCATGACTCCCCAGACCGTGCCCAGCAGCCCGACGAATGGCGCGCCGCTCACGGCGCTCGCAAGCTGGATCAGCCCGCTCTCGAGCTTCAGCGACTCCTTGGCCACGTCGCTCTCGATGGTGCGCTTGACGTGTTCCATCGACTTGACGGTGGCGTATTGCTCCGAGCCAAGCTCGCCCTCGGTGCCATTGATCTTGAGCCGGCCCAGCAGATCCTTGCAGCCGTTGTCGTACACGTTGAACAGTGGGCAGCCCTCAATGTGGATGTTGCGGTCATGGATCACGAGCACGCCTTCGTGTTGGTGAAACTCATCGACAAACAGTTTGTTGAGCTTGCGCGCCTGCCGGGTCTGAAGCACTTTTTGCAACATCACCGACCAGACAAACATCGATAACACCCCGAGGAAAACGATGATGGACTTGCCTGCCAGCGTGGACGCACTCCACACGTAAATAAGCTCATTCGGGGCTGCCACCGGCGCCCCAGCCTGTAAAAGCATAATCATCTCTACGGTGTTCGCGAACGAACCCACTCCTTGGGGGCAATATCATTAGCCCTTGGCCAAGGGCTGGTCAAAGGCAAACCGACGATTTTTAGTGATTTTTTTTGACCAAAGCCTTGGCCAAGCGGGGTTGGAAATGTTAAGTCACACGCTGGTTGACAACACAACCAGCAACTCGATGAAAATAGCCATCCCAAAGGAGATCAAAAAACAGGAATAACGGGTCGGACTGCTCCCCTCGGTCGCCTATCAACTGGTGCAGCAGGGACACACCGTGCTGGTGGAGCGCGGCGCCGGCGAGGGCACCGGCTATCCCGATGCCGATTACGAGCTGGCCGGCGCCAAGTTGATAGACGACCCGGCCGCCTTTTTCGTCGAGGGCGATTTGGTGGTGCCGGTCAAAGAACCGTTGCCAGAGGAGTACGGCTTGCTGCGGCCTGGCTAGGTGCTGTTCACCTACTTCCACCTCGCCGCCGACCGCGAACTCACCGAGGCCGTGTGCCGCTCCGGCGTCACCGCGCTGGCCTACGAGACGATCGAGGTCAACAGCCGCCTGCCGCTGCTCGAGCCGATGAGCGAGATCGCCGGGCGCATGTCAATGCTGGTCGGCGTGGCGGGGGTGCTGCCGGGCCGAGTGATGGTGCTGGTCGGCGGCGTGGCCGGCGTCAACGCCGCGCGAATGGCCACCGGCCTGAATGCGGACGTCACCATTCTCGAGGTGGATGTCGAACGGATGCGCTTTCTAGACATCACGCTTCACACCGCGCACACGCTGTACTCGAGCGAAGCACACATTCTCGAGCAGTTGCCGCGCGTGGACCTGTTGATCGGCGCGGTGCTGGTGCCCGGGGCCAAGGCACCGAAACTAATCAGCCACGACATGCTGCGCTGTATGCGCCCCGGCAGCGTGCTTGTAGACATCGCCATCGACCAGGGCGGCTACGCCGAGACCTCGCGCCCGACCAACCATCATGACCCGGTGTTCGTCGAGGAGAGCGTGACCCACTACTGCGTGGCGAACATGCCGGCCGCCTACTCACGCACCGTCACCCAGGCGCTGACCAACGTCACCCATCGCTACGTCGAGATGCTCGCCAATCACGGCCTCGCCGGAGCCTGCGCTCTGGCGCTTGAGCTGGTCGGGGGGCACCAACACCCACAACGGCCAACTGACCTGCCCAGCCGTTGGCCAAGCGCTTGGCCTAGAGTGTCAGGAGCCCAAGCTGTAAACCGAGCGCGCTTAAAAGTCGCGCAAGCGTCTTAGAGTGCGGTCGTCCCTACCGCTTTTCGAAGCAACCCAAAGCGGTGCAGAGAACCGCACTCCACGACGTTGTCGCGACAATAAATGCCCCGTTGTTATGTCACTCGTATTCAGCCAAACGGATTGATCGGCCTTTGCCACCGCTTCCGGCCGTGATTAACTCGCCCGATGCAAAAGGACGAGATTGCGGATATCCTCAAGGAGATCGGGGTGTTCCTCGAGTTGAAGGGCGAGAACCCGTTCAAGACGCGTGCCTACCAAAATGGTGCTCGAACACTAGAGAACCTCGCCGAGCCGCTGGAGCCGCTGATCGCGGAGGAGCGCTTGGGCAGCATCAAGGGCATCGGCAAGGCCTTGGCGGAGAAGATCACCGAGCTGGCCACCACCGGCCGCCTCGCCTATTACGATGAGCTCAAGGCCTCGATCCCCGACGGCCTGATTGCCATGCTCAACATCCCCGGCTTGGGGCCGAAAAAGGTCAAGACCGTTTACAGCAAACTTGGCATCGAGACTGTCGAGGCACTCGAGCAGGCATGCAAAGGCAGCCAACTCGCCGAGCTGCCCGGCTTCGGCAAAAAGACCGAGTCGAAAATCCTTGAGGGTATTGAGTTCCGTCGCAACTACGCCTCGCACCACCACGTTAGCGCCGCCCTCAATCTCGCCGAACCCATCCTCGAACAACTCCGCGCCCATCCCGACGTCATCCGCTGCAGCACCGCTGGCAGCCTCCGCCGTCACAAGGAAATCGTCCGCGACATCGACTTCCTTGTTTCGTCGAAAAAGCCAGAGTCGATCATCGGGTTTTTCACCGATCAAGCCGGCATCCTCTCCGTCTCGGCCAAGGGTGACACCAAGGCCAGCGTCATACTCGAGGGCGGCATACAGGGCGATCTGCGCGTCGTCAGCGATGCCGAGTATCCGTTCGCGCAGGCCTACTTCACCGGCAGCAAGGAGCACAATATCGCCATGCGCCAACGTGCCATCGCCCGCGGCCTGCGCCTCAACGAGTACGGCCTTTTCAAGAGCACCGAGGAAACCCGCGACCCCAAGCTGCGGCTCGACTGTAAAACCGAGGAGGACATCTTCGCCGCACTCGACCTAGCCTACATTCCGCCGGAGCTGCGGGAGGACAAGGGTGAGTTCGAGGCCGGCGAGGCGGGCAAAATCCCGCGCCTCATCGAGTGGACCAATCTCAAGGGCTCGCTGCACAACCACTCCAACTGGAGCGACGGCGCCGAGTCGCTCGACGAGATCGCGAACTACATGAGCGAACTGGGCTGCGACTACTGGGCTATCACCGACCACTCGCGCGCCTCATTCCAAGCCAACGGTCTCGACGAGGCGCGGATCCGCAAACAGATCGACGAGGTCGCGCGCGTCAACGAACGACTTGAAGCCGACGGCAACAACTTCCGCCTGCTCAGCGGCACCGAGGTGGACATCCTCAAAACCAAGCTTGATTTCGACGACACCCTGCTCGCCGAGCTCGACGTCGTTGTTGCCAGCCTGCACGTCGCCGGTAGCAACGAGGCCGACAACACCGGCCGCCTCATCGCCGCCGCCGAGAACCCCAACGTCCACATACTAGGCCACCTCACCGGCCGGTTGCTACTCCGCCGCGAAGCCTACCCCGTCAACCAGCACGCCGTCATCGACGTCTGCGCCGCGACCGGCACCTGGCTCGAGCTCAACGCCAACCCGTACCGTTTCGACCTAGACTGGCGCCTGTGGCAGCACGCCAAGGCTAAGGGGGTGAAATGCGTCATCAACACCGACGCCCACCGCAACGAGCACGCCGGTTTTTTACGCTTGGGCACCGGTATCGCCCGTAAAGGCTGGCTCACCTCCAACGACGTCATCAACACCCTCCCCCTGCCCAAGCTCCGCAAGGAACTAGCCAAAAAACGAAACAAGAAATAACTGCTTGGCCAAGCGCTTGGGTTTTAGTCGAGGGAGTGGCGGCTGCGGAAAGCGAGGTACACCGCGCCGCCGATGAGGCTCCACAACAGGCTGCCTGTGAAGGCCAGCAGCGAGAGTGACAACGCCGTCTTGGCCTCGATGCCGATCGCGGTGGCGCTTAGCAGCAACACGTAGAGGTTTTCGCGGACACCGATGCCGCTGGGCGTGATTGGCAGTGCGCTGATGCAGATGATCGCCGGGACGATGAGCAGCAGCACGCGGAAGTGCTCGCCCATCGGCAGACCAAGCCCGAAGCCAAGCGCGACGATCTGCAACACGCAGGCCAAGCTGAGCAGCATCGACCAGCCGAGCACGCGCGGGAGGAAACCGGGCTTTTCGCCAAAGGCGTGGCACGCCTCGATGCAGCGCACCAACACGTCGCCCTTGGGCAGCTTGGCCAGGAGCGCCTCGACCTTTAGGCGCGTGCCCGTTGGCTCGGCCCAAAATGCCAGCACGATGATCAACCCGCTGATGAAGAGCATGCCGAGGACGACGAGCATCACCATCATGAAGCCTTGCTTCAGCTCATCCAGCAGGCTCATCACGGCGCTCCAGTTGGCCAAGGCCATCAGCGAAACAAACAGCAGCATCGCGAACAGGCCAAGCAACCGGTCGACGACGACGGTGGTGACGGCCTCGGCTTTTTTGTGATTCGTCTCCGCGGCGGCATAGTATGCCTTGAGCAGGTCGCCGCCGGTCGAGCCAAGCAGGAAGGAGTTGAAAAAATGGGCGACCAATGAAATGCCGGTGGCGCGGCCAAGCGACAGGTGCAACCCCTGCACCGCCAGCACCAAACGCCAGCGGATGACGCCGATGAAAATCGTCGCGCCCATGAAAACAAACGAGGCCAGCAGCCATACAATGCTTACGCCGGATATGGTCTCCCACAAGCCGACTGGCCCGATCGTCCAGCTTGCACGAACCTGTTCGCCGAACGTCAGGCTGGCCCAGTCTTTGGTCTGTTGCTCGGCTTCACCGGCGAAAATGCCGTGCAGAATCCACGCTACCAAGACAAGGCTGATGGCCAGTTTCAGCGTGAGGCGCAGGGCGTTGGAAGCGGATTTCAATCCTCTCCCCAGATGGATTTCAGGTGGGCGACGCCCTCCCTCGCGGCGTCCGGCTTGAGGC
>JABGZB010000463.1 GCA_018674955.1 Verrucomicrobiota bacterium
ATGAAGGGAGTTCGGCGCATTACTTCTTTTTGCGTGGGCGCGTGGGCGGGCTGACTTTTGCGCGGAAGCCGGCGGCGGTGAAATCGATCAACCGCCGCACTGTTGACTCGTAGTCGGAGGCGTCGGCATCGGTGCCGGTGAAGCGGACGAGGAGATCGGCGTTGCAAAGCGTGTGCGCCATCGCGCCGGCCATGAAATGCGAGCGCCAGTCGGCCTCCTCCTTGGTCAGTCCCGGCAACGCGGCCTCGAATGCGGCCCCGAACTGGATGATCACCTCGGCTAGTTCCCCCATCATGAACTTGTGCAGCCCCTCGTTGCGTTCGCCCATCACGCGTCCGACGAGCCGCGCGAACGTGGGGCCGGCCTTGGGGTCGGCCTGCACGCGGAACAACGGCCGAAACAGGCAGTCGAGAACGCGCTCGAGTTTCAGCGGTCTTCGTCCGGACTTGGCCCGGGCCTCGGCCAGATTGGTCAGGCGCTCCCCGTTGATCGGGCGGAGCCGCCGGGCGATCACCGAGTGAACCAGCGCCTGCTTCGAGCCGAAATGGTAATGCACCGCCGCTAGGTTGACCTTGGCTGAGGCGATGATGTTTCGCAGCGACACAGCATCGAACCCCTTCTGGGCAAAAAGTCGCTCGGCGGTGTCGAGGATCCGTGTCTTGGTGTCCGTTTTTGCCATTTAATTCAAACGACTGTTTGAAACATGCGTTTGTTTTAGCCGCCGCCGCCCCGGCCGTCAACCCTGTTTTTTTGCCGTGGACCGGCAAGCTCCACCTTTTGCCGGATGCCGCTTGGGCGGGGGATTCCGCTTGGCCAAGCGTTTGGGCGGGGGCACTCTCCGCGCATCATGTGTTTAAACAAAAAGAGGAGCGTTTGTCTTGTTGCCGCTGTTTTGTTGTCGTCTGTATCGGTAGCTGCCGCAGAGGACGGGTTTCGGCCGTTGTTCAATGGCAAGGATCTCGGCGGCTGGGTGCCGGTGAACACCGCGCCTTCCACTTGGTCGGTGAGCGACGGGATGCTCATTTGTTCCGGCAAGCCGATCGGCGAGTTGCGCACGGAGCGGATGTACCAAAACTTCATCATGGAGGTGGAGTGGCGGCACATGAAGCCAAGGGGCAACGCAGGGGTTTTTGTCTGGGCGGATGACATCACGGCGCGCGGGCAGCCGTTTCATCGCGGCGTCGAGGTGCAGGTGCTGGAGAATGCCTACGGGAACTCCGGGGGCCACACAGTACACGGTGACATTTTTCCGATCCACGGCGCGACGATGACGCCGGTTAACGGCCGGGGTGGAAGCCGAGCGTTCCCCACGGAGTTTCGATCCAAGCCCAGCCCGGAGTGGAACCATTACCGGATCGTCTGCGACGACGGGAATATCTCGCTGGCGGTCAACGGCAAAGTGGTGACGCGCGGCAAAGAGGCCAGCCCTCGCAAGGGGTACATCTGCATCGAGTCGGAGGGCGGCATTGTGCATTACCGCAACCTGCGAATTAAGGAACTGCCGGCGACACCGCTAGAGCCGGGGCAGGTGGCCATCGCCAATCGCGGCTATCGTTGCCTTTACAACGGCGTCGATTTTTCCGGTTGGCGCGCGTCGGAGGGATGGCAGTCGCGGGATTGGGTGTTCCGGTACAACGGCCAGCCGGACCCGGTTGGCCAAGCGATCGAGACCACTGAGTCGTTCGGTGACTTTGGGTTTATCTTCGACGTTCGCGTGTCGGTGGAAACCAAATCGTGCGCGGTTCAGCTTCGCGGATCGGCGGCGGCAGCCGTCACGATTACGCCTTCGTTGTACAAAGACGTTTTGGTTTTGAAGGGACGCAACTGGAACCGTTTCGAGGGCGTACTGCGCGGCGACCGGCTCAGTTTAAGCCTCAACGGAAAGCCGGTTTACACCGGCAAAAAACTAAACGATGTGCCGGCCAAGGGACCTTTGAAGATCGTGGCGACCGGCCCGATCGACTTTGCGAATGTGTACATCCGCGACTTGGCCAAGCGCTGACCGTTCCCCGTGCGATTGCCCGTTGGGTCAGTCGTTCTCCCTAAACTCCATCCAGTACTCGGCGTTGTCGCCGTAGTAGAGTTTCAACTTGTCGCCGTCGACTTCGAAGCCCTTGGATGTTTTGAGTGACTCGAAAAACTCGAAGTCGAGTGAACCCGGCATGCACAGCATCAACGTGGAGCCGAAGCCTTTCCCGAATTTCAGCCAGTTGCCTTTCTCCAGCTTGAATGAGCCGAAGTAGCGGTTGCAGTCATTCCAGCCGGTAACCTTGCCTTTGCGGTCCAAGTTCAGAGTGTGCTTGCGCCCTGTCTTGGGCCGGATGATCTCGTCCGATTCGTGAAGGGCGACCAGTTTCCACTCCCGATCGAGCAGCGCGTCCAAAAATGGTTCTGGTTCTGTGGCCACGCGATAAAAATGAGTCTCCGCCAGTTTGCTGCGGAAATCCTGATACTGGGCCGGTTTTCCGTTGCCCGAATATTGGCCCACGGTTACCCATTTTTGCAGGTCTCGGCTTGCCTGGACCAAGTGGTAGTCTCCGTCGGATGATGAGAATTGAAGTGAAACCGACGCAGCCTTGAAGGAGTGAATCTTCGACGCCTCTTGTCCCAAGGCCGGAGCGGCGAGGGCCAAGGCGAGCAGGCAGGCTGTCTGGCAGGTTAAAGCTGTGAGATGGAATTTCAGAACCACGGGCGCAAGATTCACCTTTCACTGGTGCAACTTCAAGCCGGATTTGGCGAAGCCAAGCGCTTGGCACGCCTGCCGTAATTCCACGGAGATTCACTCGTGGCTTGCGCTTGGCCAGGGCCTTCCCGACACTCGGTCGGTGGCGCGCCGCTTGAAGGCCGCGAAAACCGGAACC
>JABGZB010000464.1 GCA_018674955.1 Verrucomicrobiota bacterium
AATGGAGCCAGTTGTCGGACTCGAACCGACGACCGTTCGATTACAAATCGAGTGCTCTACCAACTGAGCTAAACTGGCCTAAGCCGCGATGGCTTGTGGGACTTGTAGCGTTGAATTCGCTATTTTGAAAGTCATTTTTTACTTTTGAAGTTTTGAAGCCCGTTTTTATGGGCAAAAAGAATTGGCGGGGCGCGTATTCTTCGGGTAATAATTACGCGAGCGATCGAGCACAGATGAGAAACAGTTTGTACAGTTGGATAATCAGTGTTGCCGGGGTGCTTGGATTTGCCCGGCTTGCGGCGGCCGAGTTGGTTGATTTTAGTCGCGACGTTCGACCGGTGTTATCCCGAAATTGTTTTGCCTGTCACGGGCAGGATGAAAATACCCGCAAGGCCGACTTGCGCCTGGATATTCGTGAAGGCGCTCTCGCCGAGCGCAAAGGCTCGCCCGCCGTCGTGCCAGGGGATCGAGCGGGTAGCGAATTGTTTGCGCGAATCACCACCGATGACATCGACGATATCATGCCGCCAGAAGATTCCGGGCATGAATTGACGGCCGACGAAATAGAGCGGATCGGCGAATGGATTGATGGAGGCGCGCCGTACGACCGGCATTGGGCGTTCACACCGCCGACGAGACCGAGATTACCGGGGCTCAGCGACCGTTCGTGGGCGAGGAACGGGATCGATCATTTCATTCTATCCGGCCTTGAGGCGACCGGTGACCGGCCCGGTAAACAGGCCAATCGATACACGATCATTCGCCGGTTATCGCTCGACATGACCGGCCTGCCGCCGACCCCGGCTGAGGTGGCGGCGTTTGTAAATGACAAACGCCTGAACGCATACGAGCTGCTCGTGGATGATCTATTGTCGCGTCCGGCCTACGGCGAACGCTGGGCGCGCGTGTGGCTTGACTTGGCTCGCTACGCGGACTCGGCGGGATACGGATCCGATCCGCTTCGGGTGATTTGGAAATACCGCGACTGGGTGATTGATGCGCTCAACCAAAACATGCCGTACGACCAGTTCACGATCGAGCAATTGGCGGGCGACCTGTTGCCGGAGCCTTCACGCGACCAATTGTTGGCGACGGCGTTTCATCGCAACACCAAGACCAACACCGAGGGCGGCACCGACGACGAGGAGTTTCGCGTCGAGGCGGTCCGTGACCGCGTGGACACGACCATGCAGGTTTGGATGGGCCTGACGATGGGTTGCGCCAAGTGCCACTCGCACAAGTACGATCCGATCACGCAAACGGAGTACTACCAGTTTTATGCGATGTTCAACCAGACGGAGGATAACGACCAAGGCAACGACTCGCCGCGCATTCCGTATCCGAGCGATGAGGAAACGAAGCGCTTGGCCGTGATCGACGATGAGATCTACGCGTTAAAGGCCAAGCTGGACGTTCACACTCCAGCCTTGACCAAGGGGCAGCGTGCGTGGGAACTTAAGTCACTGCGCGACTTGGCCAAGCCGAAGCCGGAGCTTGGCCTGTGGGAGATGAGCGGTCCGTTTGCGGGCGACAATTTCGACGGCGCATTCGCGAAGGTGTTTGCGCCGGAGCGCCTGGCCATCGGCGAAAATGTTGCATCGCGCGGCACAGCCCGGCAGTCGTCCACGTCGAACAACGGAGAAGCCAAGCTCGCAATCGACGGCAACACTTCCGGAAAATTCGAGGACAAGACGGTGACCCACACGCAGAATCCGTCCGACAAGTCGCCGTGGTGGGAGGTGGAGTTGGCCGAGCCAGCCAACGTGTCGCAGGTGGTGGTGTGGAACCGAGCGGAGGCATCGGAGCGGCTGTCGGCATTTCGGGTGTTGGCCCTGGATGCCGAACGCAAGTCACTGTTCGAGAAAGACTTGTTTGCAACCGGAAAAGGTAACCCGAAGCCGAACGAGGGGTTTGCAGTGCCGGTTGAAGCCGATGGGAAAGTGTCGGTTGTGCGGATTGAGTTGCTGCCGCTTGCGGGGCGCAATGATCCGATTTTATCGCTGGCCGAGGTGCAGGTTTTCACGCGTTCCGATGACGGAAAAACGGAGAGTGAACAGTGGGCAGCCAAGCCGGAGTGGGTCGATGCCAAGGTGCACTCGATCGAGTCAGGCGACCACTCCGTGGTGTACCTGCGGCGCAGCGTGAATGCGGCCATCGCCGGTACGCAGCAATTGTCGCTTGGCAGCGGCGATGGCATCAAGGCATGGGTCAACGGCCGCGAAGTGTTGTCAAAAAAATCCAAGCGCACCGCCAAAGCCGGGCAGGAGAAAGTGAGTATCAACCTGTCACAGGGCAAAAATGAACTGCTGTTGAAAATCGTCAACAACGATAAGGAGAGTGGATTTTATTTTGCTGTTCGAGGCGTAGATTTTCCGGAGGATATTTTACCAGTGTTGTTGATCGATGAAGCTAAGCGTGCCAAGCCGCAGATGGAGAAGATCGCCGCGCACTACCGGACATTCGCCGAGGAACTGGAGCCGGTGCGGAAGTCGATCGAGGCCAAGCGCAAGCAGCATAAAAAGATCACCGACTCAATTGTCACAACGCCGTTCATGAGTGAATTGGCCAAGGCCAAGCGGCGTGAGACTTACCTGATGATCAAGGGAAGTTTTCTGAGCAAGGGTAACGCGGTGCAGGCCGGTTTTCCGGCTTCGTTTCATGTTCCGGCCAAGGGCACTCCGCACGACCGCATGGGGGTGGCCAAGTGGTTGCTGCAGCCTGACAATCCGCTGACAGCCCGCGTGGCGGTGAACCGTTTTTGGTCACGCCTCTTTGGCCGTGGGCTGCTTGACACGGAGGAGGATTTTGGCACGCAGGGAAACCTGCCGGATCACCCCGAGTTGCTTGATTGGCTGGCTGTCGATTTTCGCGGCACGGGTTGGGACATGAAGCGGCTAATCAAGACCATGGTGATGTCCGCGACGTACCGGCAGTCGGCCGAGGTGCGCGGTGACTTGACCAAGCACGATCCGCGTAACGTCCGGCTAGGCCGGGGGCCGCGTTTTCGCCTGGAGGCGGAGATGGTGCGTGACCAGGCGCTGGCGTTGAGCGGGTTGTGCAGCGTCAAGATGCACGGACCGTCCGTGTACCCGCCGCAGCCGCCGAACTTGTGGCAGGCGGCGTTTAACGGACAGCGCGACTGGGCGACGAGCCGGGGCGAGGATCGGTATCGGCGTGGGTTTTACACCTTCCTGCGGAGGACTGTTCCCTATCCGTCGATGGCAACCTTTGACGCGCCGAGCCGGGAGATTTGCGCCGTGCGACGAATTCGCACCAACACGCCGTTGCAGTCGTTTGTAACGCTTAATGACGAGGCGTACGTTGAGTTCGCCCAGGCGTTGGCACACCGCATTTACGCCGAGGGTGGCGAGTCGATGGAGGATCGGTTAAAGTTCGCCCTGCGGCTCACATTGGCCCAGCCGGTTGATGCGCATCGCCTGGCAACTTTGACAGATTTGTTTGACAGCGAGTTGGCTGAATATCGGAAGACGCCCAATGCGGCGAAGGAACTTTTCGGCAAAACGGTACCCGTGCCGAATGGGGCGACCCTGCCGGAAATGGCGGCCCTGACGGTCGTGGCGAATGTGTTATTGAACCTCGACGCCATTCTGATGAAAGGCTGAAACGTAGGAATGAATCTGGAATTACAACAGGCACAGTTCATCACTCGCCGGCATTTTTTGCGGCGGTGTCAAATGGGACTCGGCTCGCTGGTACTTGGCTCGCTGATGGGCAGGGCGAGCGCCACCAATCCGCTTGCACCGCATTTGCCGCCGCTGGCGGGCAAGGTCAAAAACGTTATTTACTTGCACATGGCCGGTTCGCCGCCGCAACTGGACTTGTTCGACTACAAGCCGAAGTTGAATGAGTTGAACGATAAACCGTGCCCGAAGGAGTTCATCGAGGGCCGGCGGCTTCCGTTCATCAAGGGGCATCCCAAGCTGTTGGGCTCGCCGCACACCTTCAAGCGGCACGGGCAGAACGGCCAGTGGTTCAGCAACATGTATCCGACGCTGTCCGGGGTGGCGGACGACCTCACGTTTGTGAAGTCGATGCACACCGACCAGTTCAACCACGCGCCAGCGCAGATGCTGCTGTACACCGGTTCGCCCCGCAACGGCTCGGCGTCGATGGGGTCATGGGTTACTTACGGGCTTGGTTCGGAGAACGCGAATCTGCCGGGTTTCGTGGTGCTGGTCTCCGGTGACACCGATCCGTCGGGAGGCAAGAGCCTCTGGGGGAGCGGTTATCTGCCGTCTGTCTTTCAGGGCGTGCAATGCCGCAGCACCGGCGACCCGATCCTGTATGTGTCGAACCCGAAAGGCATGAGCCGCGCCGTGCGCCGCCGAAGCCTCGACGCGCTCAGAAAACTCAACGAGCAGGAGTACCGTGAGATCGGCGATCCCGAGACATTGACGCGCATCAACCAGTATGAGTTGGCGTACCGCATGCAGATCAGCGTGCCGGAGGTGATGGATATCAGCCGCGAATCGCAACCCACGCTTGAGCAGTACGGCGCGCAACCGGGGAAGGCGTCCTTTGCGAACAACTGCCTGCTGGCCCGCCGCTTGGTGGAGCAGGGAGTGCGGTTCGTGCAGTTGTTCGACTGGGGCTGGGACTTTCACGGCACCACCGCTGGCAACGACCTCGTCAAGCGCCTGCCGGTCAAGTGTGCGGAGAACGACAAGTCAGTCACCGCGCTGTTGCGAGATCTCAAACAGCGAGGGTTGCTCGACGAGACACTCGTCGTATGGGGCGGCGAATTCGGCCGCACCGCGATGAACGAAAAGCGCAACGGCTCAAAGTTCCTCGGCCGCGACCACCATCCGGACTGTTTCACGATATGGATGGCCGGTGGTGGGTTGCAGCATGGCATCACCCACGGTGAGACGGATGAACTGGGCTACACCGTGGCAAGGAATCCGGTGCATGTGCACGATTTGCAGGCGACGATTCTGCATCTGCTTGGGCTGGACCCGTTTACTCTCAGCTACCGCTACCAGGGCTTGGATCAACGACTGATCGGCGTTGAAGATACACCAAAAATCATCAGCGGCATCTTGGCCTAGTGAAGATCATGTGGGTTGGGCTAGCGCGGAACTTGACTGAACAGGAGGTGTGGGCAATCTTGCGGCCGGTTTTTTTAGGATCTACCCGAGTTCTTTAAAATAGTAGATAAATTGAGCTTTTCAACCATTAATACCAACCCTCATCGGTTTCACATCCCGGTAATGGGAACCGGCTTCACGATCGATACCTGCCTTAAGGTTGCCCGTTATGGCATCCACAGTGTGCTCAGTCTTGGAGATGATGAACTGATAGAGCGCGTACGAGAATACCACTGTAAAGAGTACGGAATACACTACGAGGAAATCGAGGGCGGCAGTGAAGACCACCGGGCCAAGCGAATCACGGCCTACCTTAACCAGCTAAACTTGCTCGTAAACGATCAGTTTGAGGCCCTGCGCCAGCAATCGTTTGAGACGGGGAAGGACATTAACCGCTACTTTAAACTGTTGCCCGATGGAGATCTGAAGCGCGAGTATAACAGAGTGATGTCTGACGCCCTCCCAGTGGAGAACAAAAAGCGTCGTCAAGATGAGTTGCGCCGTCTCATGAGGCCCGGTTGCATCAATGTCAACGTGATGACAAAGGTCGATTGTAATATAGATCGCATTGACCATAGCATGCATGAGCCCGACAAGACTGATGCATTGAACGGCTTGAAAGGTTTCGCTGAGAGCGATGTTCGAAGCAGCATAATTTTCTCTGCGGGAATGAACCCTCGCCTCTATGGTGCTATCGCCAAGTATCCGGACTTTTTCCCTGACCTGACAGGGGCAATCAAAAAGCAGGTTGTTCTGAAAGTGAGCGACTATCGCAGTGCCGCAATTCAAGGTCGGTTTCTGGCCAAAAAAGGAATCTGGGTTTCGGAGTGGCGTTTTGAATCGGGATTGAATTGTGGCGGTCATGCCTTCGCCACCCAGGGCATGCTCATGGGCCCCATCCTGAAAGAGTTCAAGGAACGGCGCATGGAACTGATCGAGACTCTTTTCCCACTTTACGAGGCCGCTCTTGAAAAGACCGGTCGCGAGATTGGCGACCCGCCGCCCCACAGGTTTACCGTACAAGGCGGCGTGGGAACCCATGCGGAACATGACGCGATCCTCAAATACTACGAAGCCGATGCCACGGGTTGGGGTTCGCCCTTTTTACTAGTTCCTGAGGCGGTGCGCATCGACGACGGACACCTTGAGAAAGTTCGCGTGGCGGGCGAAAAAGAAATCAAGCTCACCCGCTCGTCGCCTCTTGGGATTCCGTTTTGGAATCTGCTAACTTCGGAAAGCGAAGCTTATCGCCGCGAGCAAATTGCCGACGGCAAGGCGGGGAGCATCTGCCCTCACAGGTATCTCAAGTTCAACACCGAGTTCACCAAGAAGCCCATTTGCCGCTCGTCCAAAGCCTATCAGGCCTTGAAAATAAAAGAGATTAACGGGAGGGGCGACTTGGACGTGGAACAGAAGTCGGCGCATGTACAGGAAACCACAGACCGGGCCTGCATTTGTTTTGACCTGTCCGCCCCCGCGCTGAAGGTGATGAATCTGCCCACAACCTCAAAACTAAATGTATGCGTGGGGCCCAATGCTCGTTTCTTTGACAAGGTCTCTAGCTTGCGCGAAATGGTGGATCACATTTACGGGCGCATCGACCTGCTCAAGGGAAAAAACAGGCCTAACATGTTCCTTAACGAGCTTAAACTTTACATGGAATACATGGCCGAGGAAGTCGAGCGCGTGCGCTTGAAGTTATCGAACCAGACACACGATTACTTCGAAGGTTACAAACTCAACTTGCTGAATGGCATCGAGTATTATAGGGAGCAAGCCGACAACTTGGTGGCCAAGGGCCGGGACAATTTCCTGAGCCAACTGGATACCTTGGCTGCCGAGATTGATGCCATGGTGCTTCCGGCGCCGCTCGCCCTAGAGCCCGCTTGATCCGCTTGGCTAAGCTCAGGCGAAGCGATCTTCCGAGAACGGGTCGGCGGTATTCGAGTAGCCGCGTTGCTCCCAAAAGCCAAGTTCGTCATGATCGCGAAAGATGATTTCGCTGATGAACTTGGCACCCTTCCACGCGTAAAGCTTGGGGATGATCATGCGCGCCGGGCCGCCGTGCTCCAGCGTTAACGGCGCACCGTTCCACGAGTGGGCGATCATTACATCGTCATCCATGCAGGCGTCGAGCGGGGCGTTGGTAGTGTACTCGTCGCAGCCGATGAAAAACAAATGAGTGGCGCTTGGTTTCGGCTTGACGAGTTCGGCCAGTGTGAAAAAGGAGACCCCTTCAAACTTCATGTCAAACTGGCTCCACGTCGTGACGCAGTGAAAGTCGCTCACGTCGCGAAACTGCGGCAGCGCCATGAACTCCTCCCAGCCAAGCGACGCCGGGTTTTTGACTTCGCCGTGAATTTTCAGTGACCACTTGTCGAGCGGGATTTCCGGGTGCACACCTAGGTCGAGCACAGGAAAGTTGTTCACCTCGTGCTGCCCGGCGGGAAGTCGGCCGGCGTTCGGGCGGGAGGGGCGATCTTTGCCGGACATCTTTTGCGCCCAGCGCTCCTTTCGGCGCACGTAATCTTCCTTCATTGCCTGGTGGTTTTGACCGGCTTGGCCAAGGGGAGTTTGTAACAGGCAGCTTCGCGGTGATTGCGCACTAGCAGGTACTCGCCGGCGAGGGAGGGAGGGTTCCACGTCTTGCCATCGAGCGCGGCGAACTTCGTCAATTCGACTTGTTTTTCTGGGTTGCTCTCGAGCAGGATGACATCGCCATTTTCCGCCATGACGAGAATGTGACTGCCACGAAGCAGGATTTGACCGTGGCCGTAACGGCCATCCTTCCATTTGCGGCGGCCGCGCTCGGCATCGATACAGGCGAACATGCCGTCATCCAGCCCGAAGATGTGGTCGTCATGAAAAACCAAGTTCGTGAACTTGGCCTTCATGCGGATCGATTTCCAAAGTTCCGTCGCCGAAAAAACGCCGTCGACAAAATCAACTTGCAGCAGTTTGCTGCCTTTGCCGTAGCCCAAGCTGAGCAGGACCTTGTTGCCTGGCAGGGAGAGCGGCATCGACACGTGTGGGTAGGGTGCGCTCCAGTCAAACCTCCAAGTGACGGAGCCGTTGATTGGCGAGTGCGCTGCCAAGCCGTCCTGATTGAATATGAGAATCTGCGTTTCGTCGTGCAGCTTGGCCAAACGCGCGGAACTGTAGCCGGCGCGACTGTTGCCGCCGGACCAAACCGGTTCGCCGCCGGCCGTGTCGTAGGCAAAGAGTGACTTCCCGTTTTCCCCTCCGGCGCTGACGACGACCTTGTCATCCACGATCAGCGGCGAACTGGCGTAGCCCCACTCCTTGGCCTTGTTCCGGTTAGACGACAGCCCGCTTTGATCGACTGGGGCATCGAGATCGAGTCCGGCATCGATGGCGATATGGCGCTGCCAAACCGGTTTGCCGGTAGTCAGTTCGAGGCAGTTCAGCACGCCGGTGGCGCCAAGCGTGTAAACCTTCCCGTTGTGAATCGTCGGCGTGGCGCGAGGTCCTTCGCCGGCAATGGCGGTCTTATATTGGCCGGAGTCGGTGTGGATCCAGAGCACGGCACCAGATTGCAGGTCGTAGCAGACGACGGCTTCATTCTCGCCACGCTGCTCCTGTGTGACGGCGTGCTGAGCGGCAACCGCGAAGCCCGACCAAGCGGCGCCGATCGGTTGCCGCCAAAGTTTTTTGGGAGGCGTTGCGTCCCAGTCAGTGGCCAAGTTGGGGCCGGGGATTTTGCAATCGCGGTTTGGCCCGAGGAACTGCTGGAACGACAACTTGGCCAAGGGATGAGCAGCCGGTTCGCCGGTTGGTTTCGGCGCTTGGCCATCGGCTGTGGGCAGGGTGCGTTTGGCCCAGCGCCACTCAAAAATTGGCACCATGTTTCCGCTGAATTGGCTGAATCGAAAGGATACAGAAAACAGGAGAGCCGCACCAACCAAGCCGCCAAAAATGAGCAACCGAGTGCGCTTGAGCAAGCGGGAGAAAAACAACGCCCAAGCAACGATGAGCAGTGTGGATACGCTGATGGCAGTCAGAGTTCGGAGCACGCGATATTGCTGATTGTCGCTGCCGGTGGCCCAAATGACGGCCAAGGCCAAGGCGAAACCGGCAATAATGACAACGGCTGGCCACCAGCGTGTCGGCTTGGGTTGGGGGTTGTTTTTTTGGGTTTTCATCTCGAATCCGCGGAGACTTTACAGACAACAGCGCGATGGCCAAGCCAATGGAACTCGGCATAATGGGTCAATTTACTCCAAACATGCAATGTTCGGCACATAAGTTGCTTGTGAGATTCTGTTTTTTTGTAGTTTTTAAAGGGTAATCATGGAATTGGGCCTGTCAGGATTGGCATCAGGATTCGACTGGAAATCAGTCGTGGATCAACTCGTCGAGGTGGAACGTGCTCCGCAGCGGCGTGCCCAGCGTGAACAATACGAGGTCTCAGAGAAGAATCGTATCTTGAGCCTAATCAAGGATGAGTTGGGCGCTCTTCAAAATAAATCCAAGGTGCTCAAGGACAGCCACCTTTATCAATCCAGGACGACTTCCGTTTCGGATTCAACAATCGGCTCGTCTTCGGTTTCATCTGGAGCGGCACTGGGAAATTATGAGTTCGAGTTTTTCCAGAAGGCCACAACAGGATCTCAGAGAGGGGGAGTGGATGCGGGCAAGGTGGTTGACTCAACTGCTGTCATCGGCAGCAACGGGTTCGGGGTGGGGATCACCACCGGGACGATCACCATTAACGATGAAATCATAACGGTGGAAACCACCGACACCTTGGCGACTCTCTTCACCAAGGTAACAACGGCAGATTCGGACTTGTCCATGGCTTACGATACCTCGGCTGACAAAATCACGCTTGCGTCGAGTTCCGGCAGCGTGCTGGTGTTGGGCAGTTCAAACGACACAAGTAACTTTCTGGTTGCAGCCCGATTGAACAACAATGGCACAAGTTCGGTGACCAGCAGTTACAAGCTGGGCGGAATCAGCCAAGCGTCTGAATTGTCATCCGCCAACTTCAACACCACCCTCGTTGGCAACTCGGGGAGTTTCCGGGTGAACGGGGAGACGGTCACTTGGTCCAGCAGTGACTCCGTCGGCGCCATTCTGGCTTCCATTACCCAGTCCGGTGCAGGAGTCGTGGCCAGTTACGACGGGGTGAATGACCGGTTTCTGCTGAGTAACAACACGACGGGCGATATCGGGATCAGTCTGGAGGATGTTCAGGGAAATTTCCTGCAAGCCACAAAATTGGCCTCCGAGCCGATCAATGCCAACGGTGCCCAATCCGCGAGCACCTCGGTCAGTGTAAACAACTCAGCCGGGTATGCCATCGGGGCGAGCAGTATTACGGTGGATGCCACGAGCGCCGCGTTGAGTAATGGCGCTAAGATTTACTTTGAGAACGGGGGTATCTTCACACTGGATGCAGATGCAACCCTAGGTGCAACAACACTCAGCGGCACATTGACCGGCGCCACCCTGACCAACGACGAGACAGGCTATAAATCAGGCACTTTCAACATCTCCTCGGCTGTCAGCCTGACCTCGAGCGCTGCGGCAACGGCTAAGTCGGTGCAAATCAACTACTCGTCAGGTTATGCCAATGGCGCCACTTCACTGGCAGTGGATTCCCTGGGTGCAGCTCTGAGCAATGGGGATGTGATTAGATTTGGCAACGGAGCCACATTCACATTATCAGCCAATGCAGCACAGAATGCCGCAACGCTTACGGGAACTTTGTCGGGTGGAGCAGTGGCCGATGACGAGGTTGGATACCTTGTGCAGAACATCACCGTCGGTTCAAATTCTAATGATTTCACAACGGGTGATAAAGTACGTTTCGCAAGCGGCGGTATCCTGACACTGACGGCAGACCCGGCTTCAGGCGCGACTACATTGACAGGATCATTATCCGCTGACTTAAGCAGCGGGGAAGCCACTGTAAGCCGAAGCGAAGCTTTCCTGTCAGGGCAAGTGTTTCAGTTTGCAAACGGAAGCAAGCTGACACTGACCGCTGGCGTTGCGGCATCGAGCACATCCCTGACAGGTTATTGGGATAGTGCCGTCACCAATACAGAGGCGGGTGATCAGGCTCAATTGAGCCGAGGCAATGACATTCTGTATTCGCTCAACGGTGGGGATATTTTAACCAGCCATACAAATACCATCACGGAGGAAAGTTCCGGGGTTTCCGGATTGTCCGTCACGGGTGATGTTACGGGTTCGGGGATCAGGGTCGATGCAGTTGATACTGCCAATAACGCCATCACAACTACCGCTTCCCACGGTTTGAGCACCGGTGACATTGTGCGCTTGTACACTCCTGCGACACTGATGGGTGGGGTGTCCTCCAAGACAGCCTATTATGTCCGAGCGCTGTCCAGTTCAAGGATTTCCCTTCACACCTCCTCTGCTGATGCCACGGCGGGAAGCAATACGGTTGATGTCACTGGGGCCGGGACGGGGGATCAGTACATACTTGGGGCGGCCCCGCCGTCCTTTTCAGTGACGGTGTCCGCTGATGTTGGCAAGGTCAAAGAAGCGGTCAAGGATTTTGTCGGTCAGATCAGTAAGACCCAGTCGCTGATAGGAATGCACACCACGGTCAAAAGCGATTCCGATGGCAAGGTGGAGGCAGGGAGACTTTCAAACGACCGGTTAGTCAACGAGATTGCAGTTAGTCTCCGAAAGAAAACCATGGGGGAAATATCAGGTTCCGGAAGCAGTTTCGACCGCTTAAGTGACTTGGGGTTCACCGGAAATGGGTACGACAACCAAATCTCGCTGACGGACGAGAATGCTCTGGATACAATCCTCAGGGAAAAAATGGGTGACTTGGAGAAGTTCTTTTCCACCGAGACGCTCAAGGCCGGTGCGGATGGGGCCACGGCGGATTATCAATCGGAAGAAGGACTAGCCGAGATGATGGAGGACTACACGTCGCTGTTGCTCGGGGATGTTTATGGGACAGAAGGGGCGCTCGAGGATCACAGGGACAATTATGCCAAGGAGATCGACCGCATCTCCAAGAACATTACTGACCTTGAGAGGCGGGTTCAATTCAACAAGGATCAATTGACTCAGAGTTTTATCGACATGGAGATGGCCCAGGCCAAGAGTAACCAGGAAATGCAGTTTTTGACGCAGCGGTTTGGAGGATGATTTTCAGAGTGATGAGCATAAAACTTAAATTGACGAAACGAGGCATCAGCGCGTGTCGTGCGCTTGGCTTGATCGTGAGTTTGGCTGGTTGCAGCACGGCTTCGATCAAGAACCCGGGGGTCGTCGTCGGCCCGTTTCATAAACCGGCCAACTACCACTTGGCCAACAGGGTGATGCCTGACGATATGCGACGCGTGGCATTATTGCCGTTAACGTCCGCGTTGAACACTGTTGAGCATCAGTCCGGCCGGGCCATTCTCCAGCAGTCGTTACAGGCAGAGATCGTCAAGTCAGGATTATTTGAGGTCGTGTTTGTGCCAAGCTCCAAGATGGAACAATTAACCGGTCGTCCCGCTTGGCGAATGATCGACGAGTTGCCTGTTGATTTCATTGATCAAATCACCAGAGAATACGATTGTCAGGGCGTCTTGTTCAGTCACCTGTCAGTTTATCAGCCTTATCCTCCGTTGAATGTTGGTTGGCGAATGGGGCTTGTGCACCTGAGTCAGGCAAGCAACAATGGCAGTGTTGTTTGGGAAATTGACGAGGTGTTTAACGCAGGGCAAAAGTCGGTGATCAATTCAGCGAGACGCAACGCCATAAAAAACGGCCTATCCGACCCGGAACTGGATCATGACTTTGGATTGCAGAATTCTCCGCGTCGCTTCGGTCGCTACACAGCGGAAGCGGTTGTCTCCACGATGAGTCGCCTTTCTTCAGGAAGCAGCTTTGCGGGAGTGTCCGAGGATAATTCCAAGTTAAGTGCGCAGGGGGGCTATTTTAAGAAACTATTTTCCAGACAATAACATAACAGCAATCAATCATGTCAGCTATAGACGGAATCAACCAACCGCCCCGCATTCAGCACACCGAAGTCAACCGACCGGCGAGCGGGGTAAAAATATCCAAGGTAAAACGGTTTGTCCCCTCAGACAAACTGGACTTGGGCGTGAGCCAAGCCGGGAATGCCACGAAGCAGGTCGAGTCGGAGTTCGCGGCACGCAAGGCGGAAATCCTGAGACAGGAAAAGGCCGGCGGTTACGACCCTGACAAGGCGATGGATTACATAGCCAAGAGCTTGGCCGAGGGCTTGGTGGAACATCGTTAGCCTTTGTGAGCCAAGGTACGCTTGGTCATTATGAACCCCTACGCTAAACTCGAAAACACCCAGTCGGCAAATCCATTCGCCAAGGCGAGTGCCTACAAGAGTACTTCGGTCAACACTTCCTCCCCGGCGGATTTGGTGCTGATGCTCTATGACGGCATTCTGCGTTTTTTGAACAATGCACGGAGTGGGTTCAAGATCAAGGATCCTGTCGAATACCATCAGGTCATCAACCAAAACCTGCAAAAAGCCCAAGCTATCATCCGTGAATTGCGCTCCTGTCTCGAGGTGGACAAGGCGTCCGGATTCGGGGACACCATGGCCGGACTTTATGATTATTTTGACCGACGACTGCAGGAGGCCAACATGGAGAAAACGATCGAGCCGGTCGACGAGATTTATGATCGTGTGACCATCATACGCAACGCTTGGGACGAGATGGTGCAGCGGGAACTGAAGAACGCAACTCCCGTCCAGCAGTCAGACCCCTCGAGTGAAGTGGGTACGCTGGACTTGTCCGGTTAATAGATACAGCCAATGGATGAGCGACAGAAATTACTAAGGTTACTCTGTGTTTTGAGGGATCTTGCCAGTACTGAAAGCCAAGCTCTTCGCAAGGGGGCTTTTTCCCAGATAGATCGAATTCAGGTAGAGAAGGAGTCTGTCCGAACGCAGATCGATGAACTGGAGACGTTGTCTGAGGGGGAGGTTTCGCGCCACGCCGGCGATGAAGATGTGAAGCAGATTGTGGCTCAGATCATGCAGATGGATCGGGAAAGCAACGAACATTTGCTGCGGGAGATGGATGCGTTGAAGGTCGAGGCGGACAATCAGTCACAAGCCCGAACCAATATTCGCCGTGTGCAGGGCGCTTACACCAAGCGGCTTTCGCCAGTAAACTGGGAAGCCTACACGTAACTCCCCGAAAATAGCAGACGCCTATTTTTTTGCCCGGTTGGGAAAAACCGATTGACCCCGTTTTTGCGTTGCCGTAACTTTCCTGGCCGGGCTTCCACGGGGAGAGGGAAGCGCGGGTTAGCTTTTAGCCAAGCTCTTGGCCAACCGATCACGCAACAATGCGACACACCATATCAGTGTTGGTTCAAAACAAGTTCGGCGTGCTCACGCGTATCGCCGGGCTGTTCA
>JABGZB010000465.1 GCA_018674955.1 Verrucomicrobiota bacterium
AATGTCTGGCCGAAAAAGACCGACTTCAGACCGGTGGCATTGAATATGGCGATTTCACCTTCGTTAAACATTTGCACCTTTAGCAGGGCTTTAAGTTCGTTATGACTCTGATACTCGCGCAGTTCGAAGATGCGTTTGCCATTAATCGGAATCTCAAGTTTGGGCTTACCGTCGAATGCTCGCATGAATGATGATGTGATGCGGGAGTATGTGGCATCAGTTTTCTGGCTGTTCAAGTACTCGCTCGCATTTTCGATAAACGCGTCATCGACAAGTCTTTCATCGCGGGAGAAAAACTCCTGCGCATTCTTGAATGGGGTGAGTGTCCAAATGTCATATTGTTCATCTTTGTTGTTTTTAGGATGATCAGCCGAATGAAATACGCCAATTGGGCCTAGATTAATACGTTTGGTAGCTGGTATGACCGCATTTTTCAGGAAGCGATCGACAACGGCTTTCTTCTCCGCTGTGGGAATATGCCAGTGACGAAGTTCGTAGTGCTCGTGTTCGCTGTCATGATGATTAGCATGTGCATTGCCAAGCGCAGAAAAGCCAACCGCACCGGTTGCGGCTAGTCCGGATTTGAGGAAATCGCGTCGTTGCATGATTTGTGTGAATTTAGACTTAACCTTGCTTGGCTTTAATAGCTCCTTCAGCAGCAATGGCAAGGCATTCACCAATGTCAGCGAGTAATTTCGGGTGGTCGTTTGGTGTCTCCTCGTACTCAAGGCTCAACGCCCCATCGGCCGGAAATTTCACCTTGCGAAGAGCCTTGAACACGCCGGGCACATCGAGATGGCCCTTCCCAAGAATTACGCCGTGCGTTTTTTTCTTTTGTTCGGCGAAGTCCTTGAGGTGGATGCCGTACAACCGGTCGCCGAGTTTGTGAATCACCTCGACAGGATCTTCGGACGAGCGAATGTAGTGACCAAGATCTGCGCAAAAACCGATGCGCTTGTCGTGGCCCTTCACCGCCTTGAGTCCGTCGTCGATCTTGTCGTAAAGGGCGCCCGGACCGTGGTTATGAATGGAAACACGAATGTCGTATTTGGCCACAAGTTTGTCCAGGCTGTCGAACGAATTTGGTGCCGGATTGGCTGATATGTTTTTGATGCCAGCCGTCTTTGCAAATTGGAATATTACTTCATTTTTATCGTGGTCGGCCCCGAAACCATTGACACCGTGAGCACTTATTGTCATGTCTCGCTTGTCTAGTTTCTTGGTCATTTCATCGATCTTTATTTTGTCCTTCGTGATAGGGAAGTGACCGCTGAAAAACTCGATAAAGTGAAGACCAAGCTTGTGGGTTTGCTCGATTGCGCCGTCCACGCCGAATCCCCGCAGTGAGTAGCTCTGGATGCCCATAGGGAAGCCACCGTACTTGTTGAGTGCGGCCTTCTTCCCGCTGGCGGCGAGAATTTCTGGGATATCAAACCACGTTGCACCGGCTGCTGCGGCCGTCACCAGTGTGGTGTTGATGAATTGTCGTCTGGAAACGTGTTGCGTGTTCATATTAATAGAATCGTAGAAAGAGGCTAGAGTGGGCTCTGGCACTGCGAAAGTCAAACGCTTGAGTCAGGTCAAGTTAGAGCGGTCTGTGGTTCTTGTACCACCAAAGTCTCTTGTCGATGAAGTACTGGTTTTTGTATTCGTAGTGAAGATCGGTGTAAGTGATGTTGCTGCCTCCTTTACTTTGCTCTTTGGCCTGATTCTTTTTGCCTGAGTTATGCCGGGCGTATAGCTCGTTCGGAGGATTTGCGGATGAACTCGGTTGGTGAGGGCCACTGGCATTATAGACTCGTTCGTGATCCCAATGCGGAACAACCATGTAGGTGGCACAGCCAAAAAAGAAGATTTTACCTGGCTCGGGAACTTGACTGATTTTTTTGTACCTTTGATCGGATGGCCCGATCATTTGCTCGTTGGCTCCGTACGAGAAAACGATGTCGCGGCTTCTATTGTCGACAAGAAGTTTGTGTCTCCTGAATTTTAGGGTGTTGTATGCACCTTCGACATCCGCGGGATCGGTGAATAGATCCATGGTGCTAAGGTAGCCCGCATCGTGCATGCTAACAAGCCAATTGGCATGGTTCTGTACGGTGTGCGGCGTTATGGAGACGGGGAACTTGTCTTCAAAATCCTCTGCGTACATTGCCGTGGAAAGGCCAAGCTGCTTTTGGTTGCTCATGCAGACTGTTTGGCGGGCCTTGCTCTTAGACTTCGCCAGGGCGGGAAGCAGCAGGCTGGCCAGGATGGCGATGATGGCGATGACCACCAGAAGCTCAATGAGTGTAAATCCGTTCTGCTTGGTTTCCATGATATTCAATGGTTAGGCGATGATGTCGTGGGCGACATTGCCATGGATGTCGGTCAATCGGAAGTCTCTGCCGCTCCAGCGGTATGTCAATCTTTCGTGATCCAGCCCCATCAGGTGCAGGATTGTGGCATGGAAATCGTGGACGTGCATGGGCTTTTCCTGTGCGCGCATTCCAAACTCGTCACTGCTACCATAGGTGAAGCCGCCTTTCACACCACCGCCGGCCAGTAGCATCGAGAACGCTGTGTTATGATGATCGCGTCCGGCTCCGGACTTGTCGTTTTGCGCGTACGGTGTCCGGCCAAATTCACCGCCCCAAATCACCATCGTGTCGTCAAGCAGTCCACGCTCTTTGAGATCGGAAATTAATGCGGCGGTTGCCTTGTCGCTGTCCTGGCAGAGTTTAAGGTGATTTTCGTTGTGTTTTTTGTGCGTGTCCCAGGGCTGGTTGCCGTTATTCACATAATAGACTCCAACATAGCGCACGCCGCTTTCGACCAAGCGTCGGGCCAGTAGACAGGAGTTGGCGAATGGGGTGTGGCCGTATTTGTCCCGCGTTGCAGGATTCTCCTTTTCAATATCAAAACTGTCCATCGCCTCAAACTGCATGCGGTAGGCTGTTTCCATTGCCTTGATCTGTGCGTTGAGTTCCAGATCGTTATCGCGCTTGGCCAAGTGCAAACGATTGAGCCGGCCAAGGAGATCGAGCTGTTGGCGCTGTTCCTTATAGGTGATGTTGGGGTTGCGAACGTTGGCTACGAGTTTGTCGACCTTCATGTCGGCGGTAATGACGCTCGCGGCTTGATGTTGCGCGGGCAGGAAACTACTACTCCATAACGCCGGCCCAACGACGATTTTGTTGGTTGGACGAAGCACAACATAGCCTGGTAGATTTTCGTTCTCGGATCCCAAGCCATACTGCAGCCACGAACCGATCGACGGGCGAATGGGCTGCACGTTGCCGGTGTGCATTTGCAGCAACGCGGGCTCATGGTTTGGGATATCGGTATACATCGAGCGGATGACACAGCACTCGTCGATTACCTGGCTGATATGCGGAAGCGTTTCGCTGACTTCAATGCCGCTCTGCCCATGCCTGGCAAATTTGAACGGCGACGGCATAAAACCAGTAGTATTGGGTTTTTTGTAAATCTGGCCGGTCGGCTGCGTATTCTCGTATTTCTTCAGCGCTGGCTTCGGGTCGAACGTGTCAATGTGCGACGGTCCGCCGTTCATGAACAAAAAAATCACCCGCTTGGCCTTGGGCGCAAAATGTGGGCCAAGCTTGGGTGTGCCGGCTCGAGCCGGTTGGTCAAGCAAGCCCGCCAAGCCGATGTAGCCGAAACCAGCTGTGATCCGCTTGAGCATTTCACGCCGATTGATTTCTGTTTTGAAAAGTCTGTTCATGACTTTAATCAACAAACGTAAACTCGGGGTTCACTTCACCCTTTGTTTTCAAGCTTTTTTGAAGACCTGAGTTTTCAATCACACTTTTCATCACACTTTTTGAGTGCATCGACGTTGCCTCGGTATTCAGCCAATGAGTCGTGTTCAATGTTGGTGCAGATCGAAGACTTGCCTCTAATCTCTGAAAATGGAATCCACCAGACTTCATTGCGCGGAATTAGTACCAACCCGAAATAGCTACAATCGGCCTCTGAGTAAAGCTTAGAGGCCGCTCCGATTACCTCTCTGACTGACCGGCTCGTATACTATCGGTTCAGCCATCAACCCTTAGTTTTTAAGGCTGAAGGCATTTTGCGGCAACAGTTAAAACGGGTTGAAAACCGCACTCATCGGACTGACAGTCGGCTCACCATGAAATCACAACTGATCGCAATCGTCGCAGCCGTGGTGCTGGTAGGGTGTGGTGAGTCGCAGCAGTCG
>JABGZB010000466.1 GCA_018674955.1 Verrucomicrobiota bacterium
AAGGCGAATAGGCCGGAGTGCTGGCCGGTCAATTCGACGTCGGCGCACAGGTCATCGCGCTCGGCGACGGCAAGTTCAAGCTGATGCTCTACCCCGGCGGCTTGCCCGGCGCGGGCTACGACAGCACATCGGAGAAACGCGAATACGACGGCGCACGCGACGGCGACACGGTTACCTTCACCGGCGGCACAACCGGCAAATCGATCACCGGTGGCAAGCTGACCTTCTCGCTCGACGGACAGGAGTCCTCCATCGACCGCACCATCCGCAAAAGCCCGACGCTCGGTGCCAAGCCGCCCGAAGGTGCGCTCGTGTTGTTCGACGGCAAATCCGCCGAGAACTTCAAGCCGGGACGCATGACCGAGAGCGGCTTGCTGATGCAGGGCGCGAACAGCGTCAAAAAATTTCAGAGCCACAAGCTGCATATCGAGTTTCGCCTTCCGTACGAGCCGACGAAGCGCGGCCAGGCGCGAGGCAACAGCGGTTGCTACATGCAGGCCCGCTACGAGGTGCAGATGCTCGACTCATTTGGCCTCGCCGGCAAACACAACGAGTGCGGCGGCATTTACACGATCGCTGATCCGGATGTGAACATGTGCCTTCCGCCGCTGCAATGGCAGACGTACGATATCGACTTCACCGCGGCCAAGTACGACAAGGACGGCAAAAAAACCGCCAACGCCCGCGCCACCGTACGTCACAACGGCGTGTTGATCCACGACAACATCGAGCTACCCAAGCGCACCACCGCCAGCCCGCTGGCCGAGGGCCCGGAAGCGGGCTTCCTCCACCTGCAGGACCACGGCAACCAAGTCCGTTACCGCAACATCTGGGTCATCGAGAAATAACACCCGGCCAAGCGAAAGCCCCGAGGGGCGGCTCTCTCATTGCGTTACCGTTCAGTCGCCGTAAAACTCCGCGAACCACGCCTCCGGCTTGACCTCGAAGCGCCACTCGCGGCCGCGCCACACAAAGGTGAGTTCGCTGGCGTGGAGCGCGTGACACGGCAGCAGCAACGCCCGCCGTTGCTCGCCGGTGAGCCGCCGCTCGACCAGCGCGAGGTAGCAGTCCTCGTCGTGCCCGTACAATTTGTCACCAACGATCGGGTACCCGATGTGCGCCAAGTGAATCCGAATCTGATGTTTCCGCCCTGTCCGTGGCCGGACTTGGAGCAGTGAAAAGTTCCCCTCGTCGCGTTCAAACCGCTTGGCCAGGGTGAAGTCGGTTTGCGCCGCTCGGCCGTCCGCGCGCACGCAATCCTTGATCGCCACCGGGCTGGCCTCGTCGCGGCCAAGCGGCTCGTCGATGGTGCCGAAGTCCGGCCCGACATGGCCGCACACGATCGCGTCGTACGACTTTTGCACGATGCCGCCTTCCCAAAGCCGCCGCAATTCCTTCGCCGCCTCGTCGCGCTTGGCCAGCAGCACGATGCCGGTCGTCTCGCGGTCGAGCCGGTTGATCATGTGTGCACCCGCGGCCTTGCCAAGGTGCAGCCGCACGCGGCTAATCAGACTGCTGTACTCGTCGCCCTTGGTCGGGTGACAAACTAGGTCGGCCGGCTTGTTAACCACCAGCAACTCGTCGTCCTCGTGGACGATCTCGAACAACGTGTCAGTCATGCCGCCGCGGATTTTTCATTTCAGATTATTCCGGCACGGTGGCCGATCGGTAAAAGATGCGGCATTTCGGCAGCGCCTTTTGCAGTCGCCGGACACCCTCGACGGTCAGCCGTGTCCGGTGCAGATACAGCGACTTCAACTGCTTGAGCTTGGCCAGGCGCGGGACGCTGGCGTCGGTGATGCGCGTGTCGTGCAGCCACAGTTTTTGCAGTTGACCAAGCGCGACGAATTGCCTTGTGCCCTTGTCGGTGAGGCGTGTCTCGCCGAGGTGCAGTCCCGTCAGCTTAGGCAGCTTGGCCAAGTGCGCCATCGCCCCGTCGCCGATTTTGTTGCCGCGCAGGCCGAGGTAAACGAGCCGCTTCAGCTTGGCAATGTGCGCCATGCCGGCGTCGGTCACGCGCGTCTCGCCGATGGGCAGATGCTGGAGCCGGGATAGGTTAGCCAAGTGCGCGAGCCCCACGTCGCCGACTTGGGTGCGGTAAAGGTTTAGCCACTCGAGCTTGGCCAAGCCTCTGAGGTGCGCAAGTCCCGCGTCGCCAATCTTGGTTTGCTCGAGCGAGAGGTCGGTGAGATTTGCAAAATTGGCGACGAGTTTCAGTTGATCATCGGTGATCCTCGAGCGGTTGAGGCTGATCTCGGCGACCGCGCCGCCTTTCGTGAACACGCCGCCGCCAAGCGCCCGAAGTTTGTCGGCGTCATCGGCCTGAGCCGCCCAGGCAGTCAACAGCAGCAGCGCACTTGGCCAGGCGAGGTTCATTTTTCCGTGCCAACGGCTTCGCGCAGTTCGGTGAAACCTTCGCGAGCCAGCCGCTTGGCCAACCCCTTCAGGATGGCGCGCGTGATTTGCGGCCCCTCGAAAACCATGCCGGAATAAATCTGCAGCAGCGACGCGCCGGCGGTGATTTTCTCCCACGCATCAGCGGCGTCAAAAATACCGCCGACGCCGATGAGCGGCACGCGGCCACCCGACTGCCGGTAAAGGTGCCGGATGACTTCGGTGCTGCGCCTGGCCAGCGGGCGACCGCTCAAGCCGCCGGTCTCGGCGTAAAGCCCGGACTCGGCGGGGCGCGCGATGGTGGTATTGGTGGCCACAATGCCGGCGAGGTTGTGCGGCTCGACCAACTCGAGAATCTCGTCGAGCGCATCGAAGCCGAGGTCGGGCGCGACCTTGACGAGGATCGGCCGGTTGTCGTCGTTGGCCTCCTGCAACGCGGCGAGGATTTCCGCCAGCGCGGATTTGTCCTGCAACTGCCGGAGATTCGGCGTGTTCGGCGAGCTGACGTTGACGACAAAAAAGTCAGCAAGATTTTTCAGCAACTCAAACGAGTACCGGTAATCGGCGGTCGCATCGGCGAGCGGCGTGACTTTGGATTTGCCGAGATTGACGCCGACCGGGTGGCTTGGCCAGGCGCCGGAGTCGTGCCAGTCGCGCAGCCGCCCAGCCATCGCGTCCGCGCCGGGATTGTTGAAGCCCATGCGGTTGATGAGCGCCTCGTCCTCGACCACGCGGAACATTCGCGGCTGCGGATTGCCTGGCTGCCCG
>JABGZB010000073.1 GCA_018674955.1 Verrucomicrobiota bacterium
CAACCGTTTCTTCGGCATTCTCGTCGGCAAACACCTCATCGATGCACCGGACGATCATCGGCTGAGCAACCCGGCAATTCACGGCGCACTGCTCGACGCCCTCGTGCGGGAGTTCGAACGCACCGATGGCGACTTGCGAAAGCTCATCCGGACGATTGTCACGTCCCGCGTGTACGCCCTGGCCAGCCAGCCAGGCGAGGGCCGCGCATTGGCAACCGATCCGGCGGCGCGTTATCTCGCCCGGCGCGAGGCCCGGCCGCTGACGCCGGCGCAGTTCAAGCGCGCGGTCGAGTCGGTGCTCGGTGACGAACTGCCACAGGAGCCGCCGCCGGAGTCGCCGTTGTCACGGCAACTTTACGTACTGAACAGCGGCCTCATCCAAGATGGCTTGGCCAAGCCCGGCAACTCCGTCGCCGCCATCGGCGATTTCGTCGCCGGGCCGGCGCTGCAACTGCGCGCGTTGTTCCGCTTGGTTTTGTCGCGCGATCCCAACCCAAACGAGGCTAAGGCGTTTTTGCCGACGCTGCAAAAACAGGGCGCCACCGGCCTGGGCGACTTGGCCTTTGCGCTAATGGCAGGCCGCGAATTTGGCTCGCTGCGTTGACGAACGACAAAAATCGATGAACCCTTCCCACATGTTTCGCCGCCGCAACTTCCTGATGACGATGAGTGCGTTGCCGTGGCTGCCCGGCCTGTTGCAGGGCGCGCCGCTGCTCCGCAAGTCGAACCGCTCGCTGATCGTCCTGTGGATGGACGGCGGCATGTCGCACATCGACACGTTCGACGGCAAGCCTGAGGCGCGGCCGGACATCCGCGGCGAACTCGTCTCGCGCGAGTCGAGCCTCGAGGGCGTTTTCCTAAGCGAACATCTGCCCCGGCTCGCCGGCATCATGGATCAATGCGCGTTGGTACGCTCGGTCACGAGTCCGGAGGGCAATCACGGGCGCGGCTCGCACTACATGCTCACCGGCCGCCGGCCGTCGCCGGTGCTCGAGTATCCGTCAATCGGCTCGGTGCTGACTCCGGAAAAACTCAGCGACGGAAACCCGATCCCATCGTACGTCGCCATCCCCGACGCGCACCCGTACGCGAGACAAGGTTTCCTGCCGCTGACACGCGGGCCGTTTGAAGTCGGCGGCGACCCGTCCAAGGGCGACTTCCGCGTCCGCAACATGGCCGCCTCGCCGCAGGCCCAACGAGCGCTGTCGCTGCTGCAAACCGTTGATTCGCTCGATGGCAAGCCGCGCTCCGAGTCGGAGGCCGCGCGCGACCGGTTCCTGTCTCAGGCTCGCTTCATGTCGCTCTCGCCCCAGGCACGCGAGTTATTCGACCTAAACCGCGAGACGCCGGAGACCCGCAAGCGCTACGGCCCCAAGCAGCTGGGGCAGTCCGCTCTGCTCGCGCGGCGACTGGTCGAGGGCGGCGTGCGCACGGTGCTCGTCCGCTTCAAGGGATGGGATCACCATGAAAGTATCGCTCGAGCGATGACCTACGGTTTCCCTCCAAAGCTCGAGGCGCTAGACCAGGCCGTCACCGCGCTGCACGAGGACTTGGCCAGGCGCGGACTCGACGAACGCGTCACCGTCGTGTTGGCCAGCGAGTTTGGCCGCACGCCCCGCATCAACCCGCGCGGCGGCCGCGACCACTGGGCACGCGCCAGCTCAGTGCTGCTGTTCGGCGGCGGGGTCAGGCGGAGCGTGGTCGTCGGCAAAACCGACGCCAACGGCGAGGCGCCGATCGAGCGGCCCGTCTCGCCGGCGGACCTGTTCTGCACCCTGCTCGGAGCGCTGGGCGCGGATCTTGAGCAGGTGCAGCACACGCCGGATGGCCGCCCGGTCCGCACCGTCAACGAGTCCGCCAAGCCGATCCACGAACTCCTCCAAAGCTGACGATGCATCCCCTCCGCGTTGCCGTCTTTACGCTGCTCGCCGCACCGCTTGGCCAAGCGGCGGAGCCGCCCAAACACCTTGGTCCCATCACCGGCATCGCTGTGGTCGGCGGCCAGATTTACTCCGTCTCTCAAGCTGGGATTTTCCGGGAAGCCAAGCGCTTGGCCAAGCCGCCCTTCCGCGTGATGTCGATGATGGCGGGAGGGCCGCTGCTGCTGCTCGGCGGCGGACAACCAGCAGCAAGCGGCGACGTCGCTGTTTACGATTCCGACGGCGACAGTTTGGCCAAGCTGCGCCTCGGTGATGACTTGGTTTACTCCGTCTCCGTGTCGCCGGACGGTAAAACCGCCGCGGCCGCGATGACGGATGGCCGCGTGCTGACGTTCGATTTTCCCGGCCTAAATCTTGACAGTGTCGCCGAGGTCAACCGCCATCAAGCCATCGTTCGCGCCGTCGCGTTTTCGCCGAACGGCCAATGGCTCGCCTCGGCGGGACTCGACGGGCTTGTGCTGCTGACGCCGCACAAACCCAAGGCAAAGCCGATCGTGCTCGCCGACCACTCCGCCGGTGTCGAGTCGCTCGCCTTCGCGCCGGACTCGAGCCAACTCGCCACCGGCTCCCGCGACAGCCGCGTGCGGCTGCACACAATCGGAGGGCGTTTGCTGCGGACATTTCAGGGAGTCGGCGAGCCGCCGAACGCCACCGGTTTCGGCCAAGCGCCGAGAGTCCTTTGCCTCGATTGGAGCGAAACGTGGCTCATCGGCGGGACATCGACCGGCTACGTGTTTCGGCTGCCAAGCGGCCAGGGCAACTGGCAGCCGCTGCATCGCGAAAAGGCCAGCCCGGTGTACGCGCTTGGCCAATCGACCGGCCAAATCGTCGCCGGAAAACCCAGCCAACTGCTCAAGCTGCCCAAGCCAGCGAAATAACAGTTAAACTTCGGGGGCACACGTATTTACGTGCGGCTTTTGTACCCTATTGTTTCTCAATCCGATAAAGGTGGGTTTTTGTACGGAGAATCCACGCGGCGTCATGCACGGCGGGAGAAGCCATGAAGCCGCCGTCGAGTTGGCTTTCGGCGAGAATCTCAAACTTGCGCCGGGCCGCGACCGCAGTAGTTTTGCCCTCCTCGCTGAAGAAGAAAACCCGTTTGCCATCGGTCACCGGCGATGCCGAATAGTTCCCGCCCACGCGCTCGCTCCATGTGATTTCGCCGGACTTGGCCTCGATGCACGACGCGATGCCGCCATCGTCGATCATGAAAATATGTTCGCCGATCAACAACACAGACGGTTTGTTGGAGACACTGCGTTTGGTGCGCCATTTAATGTTGGTCTCAGTCGAATCGCCACTGCCTCCGGGGTCGACCGCCAGCAGTTGGCCTTTCGAAAAACCGGTTGGATAAAACACCATGCCGTGCCCATACACCGGTCGAGTGCTCGCTGAGTGTTGATCCCGTTCGGTCACGCGCCAAAGCTCCCTGCCGGTCAGCGGGTCGTACGCGTAACAGGCCATCGCGCCGATGCTGATCAATTGCGCCACGCCGCCGTGCTGGATGACGAGCGGTGTCGAGTAACCTTTTCGCAAATCACCGCCGCGGAACGGTTTGCCATTCGTGTCGAGATCCTGAAAGTCAACGCTACGGTTGGTGCGCCAGACCGTCTTGCC
>JABGZB010000467.1 GCA_018674955.1 Verrucomicrobiota bacterium
CGTGAGACTTGCAGTACCCAAAAGCCGACGGGCATTGGCCGCTTGGCTGGCAATCTCGAGCAGTTGATCGCGGCTGTTGCAGTAGTGATCGCGGGCAAGTCGAGCCGCGTCGGACGCCGCTTGGCCAAGGTCATCCCACAGCAAATCACACAGCGCCCCCGCTCCGAGCACATCCTCCAGCGCCGAATCGTAGCCGGTGCCGGCGCAAACCAAAAGTAGCCGATCCGGCCGGGCGTCGCGGATTACCTGGCCAAGCGCCGACAGATTCAAAAAACATCCGAGCCAAACCCGCCGCGCACCTGCACTCGCCTTGAGTGCGCGAGTCCCGTTGGTGGTTGTCATTGCAAGTTGCCGGCCTGACACCACCTCGGCGAGCATCTCGCGCGGGGAATTGCCCAAGTCGAAACCCACACTGCCCGAGATCTCGGCGGTGATTCGCAGGCCACCGCGCTCTCCGGCCAACAGCAAATTCGGATTCGCCACGCGCGCGGCGACCGCTTCGTCGATCGTCCCGCACGGCAGAATGCCGGTCGCACCGTTTGCCAGGGCCACAGTCATCGTCGAGGTCGCCCGCAACACGTCGAACACCACGCAACACGTCGCGCTCAAGTCGCGCCCTGGCAGCGACTCAAACTCAACCGGCGACAACATAACATCCAGCTTCGGAAAACTCATCTTTGGTTACTTCAATTTCAAATGAACGCGGGCGTGGTGGAACAGGTACTGCTGCGCGTACCCAGCGTAAGGGCCAAAGTGCGTGTCGGCAAACTTGCGCAGCCGTTTGGCGCTTGGACGGCGTTTCGGGAAGTACAACTGCTGCAGTGCGCGTTCGATCCACACGTCGACCGGGAACACCTCGTGATGAACGCCAGCAAAGAGCAGCACGCAGTCGGCGATCTTTGGGCCAACGCCGCGCAGCTTCATCAGTTCTTCACGAGTCTCGTCGGTGGCCATAGTCGGCAATCGCCGCCAGTCGATTTTTTTGTCGAGAATGTCGCGTGCTGCGGCGAGCAGGTTTGGTGCGCGAAAGCCAAGTTTGCACTCGCGCAATTCTTTTTCGCTGCACGATGCGACTGCCTCGATAGTCGGAAACACAAATGCCGGATCGTCGCCGCCGGAAGCAATCGGCTCTCCGTGCCGCTCGCTCAGCAGCGCGACCATTTGCCGGATTTGCACGATCTGCTTGGTCGCCGAGAGGATGAACGACGCGAGGCATTCCCAGTAATCCTGCCGAAGCAAACGCAGGCCAGGGAGAGCGGCGACGGCGTTGCGCATCGGTTCGTCGTCAGGAAATGTGGCGAGCACTTGGTCGAGGTCAACTTGCAGTTGCAGATATTCCTCGAGCCACGACCAGTCGCTGACCGGCTTGGCCACCTCGGCGGCGATGCCGTCCTTGGCCGCGCACAACCGAACCCAGCGGCTACCAATCACGCCTTCCCACGCTTGACCAAGTGACTGCCAGCGAAAGGCTTGGCCACTCGCCAGCGTGGCATCTAGGTCGTAGTCGCGAACGCGAAAAGTTTTGCTGAGATCGCCCACTTGGCCAAGCGAGTGCGATGTTACTTGGCGACCGGCCCGGTGCTTTGGCGCACCAGCCCCTCGGCGACGATTCGCTGCGACTCCGCCCGCTCGCCGGCGAGCAGCTTGAGCATTGTGTCGAACGATGCCATGCCGAGCCGGAACTTGGGTTGCCGCACGGTGGTCAGCGGTACGCGGTAATGTTCGCTGGTGAGGATGTTGCCGAACCCGGCCATCGACATGTCGTCGGGAATCTTCAGCCCGCGCTCAAGGAGGACGTTTGCCGCGCCGATGGCGACAAGGTCGTTCACGGTCTGTACCGCCGTTGCTTTCGTTTGTTCCTCGAGAAAATGTTCCGCTGCCTTCGCGCCCTCGGCGATGGTCATGCCGGCGTTGAAAACGAGGCCAGGATCTTCGTCGATATTGTTCTCGCGCAGGGCGCGCCGGTAGCCTTCCTGCCGCGAAACCGCCCGCGCCGAGAATCGCGGCCCGGCGAAAAACGCGATGCGCTTGTGCCCGAGATCGATGAGGTGCTGCGTCATCCCAAACGCCGACTCGTTGCCGAGTGACTGCACGTTGACGAAGTCGGCGCAGAATTCCGCCAGAGGCCCCATGATGACTGTCGGGATGCCGCGTTGCTTCAGTTCGCGATAGGCCGGCACATCCGGGTCGTTGCGATACACGGGCGAAAGGAAAATACCATCGACTCGGCGCGAGATGAGGTTGCGCAAAATCGTCTCCTCGCGTTCCGCCTTGTTCAACGTATGCGCCAGCACCAGCTCGTAGCCGTGCTCGAGCGCGCGTTGCTCGATCGCCATCACGATGCGCGCAAAAATCGGGTCGGTGGTGGCCGGGATCACCAGCCCCAGCAGGCGGGTTTCGCGGATGCGTAGGCTGCGCGCGCCGAGGTTGGGCGTGTAGCCCATGCGCTTGGCCAGGTCGCCGATGCGCAGCTTGGTCTTGGCGGCGATGTCCGGGGCGTCCCGCAACGCCTTGGAGACGGTCATCACCGAGACGCCGGCTTCGTGGGCTATGTCCTTCAGTCGTACCATGTCTCAGGCGTGCGATCCCATCCATTGCAGCTTCTGCCGCAGGGTTTTGAAAAATGAACTGTCCGGCAGCCGCGCCAACTTCACGGTGCGGCGGCTGCGGCGTATCATCACCGGGTTGCCGGCGGCCAACTCGACGACATCACGGCCATCGGCGGAGAGCGTGGCTTCCCGCTGCCGGTCGAGCACGCGCACTTCCACCGTCGATTGTTGGCCGACGATCACCGCCCGGTTAGAGAGCGTATGCGGGCAGATCGGCGTGATCGAAAATACGCCCGCGTCCGGCGCGACAATCGCCCCGCCGGCGGCCAGCGAGTAGGCGGTCGAGCCGGGGGC
>JABGZB010000468.1 GCA_018674955.1 Verrucomicrobiota bacterium
CCCCCCGCTGATAAACTTGGCTGGTCGACCAAAAACGGTCACATTACTGTTCTCTAATGAAAATTTTTTGTCTGGGTGCCGCTGGGAAAATCAGCCGCGAATCAGTTCTCGACCTTCTGCAATCCGACAAACCCACTCGGGTTACAATCGGCGATATGGACGAGGCCCGCGGACGGGAGGTGGTCGCTTGGTTGGCCGACGACCGCGTTGACTTCGCTCAAGCTGATGTTTTCAAGACCGACCAAACCGCTAACTTGATGCGGGATTACGATCTCGTCATGGACGGCACTCCCATCTCCATCAACCACGAGTCAACACTGTGCATCGCGAGGGCGGGTGTGCATGGCGTGAACCTAAACGGAACCGGGCCGGAGTTCGCGTTTCATGATGCGTTTGTGGAGGCAGGCAAAACCTACGTGCCGGGATTCGGGATGACACCGGGCATCACCAACGTGATGGCCCGTTACGCGCACGACCGGCTGGAGTCGATTGACACCATTCGCATCAGCCACGGGGCGTTCCGGCCGTTTGCCTTCTCGCCGGCGATCACCGAGACCACCCGTATAGAATACGAGCCCGACTTGGAAAGCCGAATCGTTTTTGAGGACGGCGAGTTCAAGCAGGTCGAGCCATTCGCGCGGCCGCTGGAGGTGACACTGCCCGAGCCGTTCGGGACACATACGCAGTACATCATCCCCCACGCTGAAACCCAGACAATCCCGGAATCATTCAAGGAGAAGGGAGTTCGGTTGGTCGAAGTGCGTGGGACGTGGCCTCCGGCGAACATGCAACTGCTGCGCTCTCTGTATGATTGGGGTTTCCTCGAGAACAAAACGGTGAGTGTCGGCGGAGTCGACGTGGGTGTGATGGATACCATCGCGAGTTATTTGCTGCAATCCGATCAAGGAACCACTACCAAGCTGTACGGGTATGCACTGCACGTTGAGGTTACCGGGACGGAGAATGGCAAACCGGTTTGCTACACCCTGACAACTTCACATCCGGCTTCGGATGGATCGGTTGCCGACTGGGAAGGCCTTCGCGCCTACACCCGCTCTGTCGGAATCCCGATGTCCATTGCCGCCCAGTTGATTCTCGATGGCCAGGGTTCTGGCTTGGGGGTTGTCGCTCCGGAGCTGGCGTTCGCTCCGGAAGTCGTCTTTGCCGAACTGAAGAAACGGCAGATTGCGATTCATATCGACAAGCAGGATATAGGTTAGGCACCGACCGCACCGAGCCAAGTGTTCAAGCTGTCAGATTTGGCATTGTCCAAAAAACGCTCGAGGTGCTTCATGCCGTAGGCGTGGAAATCCACGTCGAGAGTCGAGATGCCCACCTGGACGTAGGACCACATTGCTTCGCGCAAATCGGAGAGCACCCGCAGCAGATGCAGTTGTGCCATTTCTGACGGACTTGGCTCCCGGCCGAGGTAAGACTCCATCAATGTACGGCAACCGGCTTCGTCCATACAGAAGTTGACCGCGCAATTTCCCAGGTCAACATAGGGGTCGCCCATGCCGGCGTACTCCCAATCCAAGAGGTAGAGCCGGTCTTTGCCTTGCAGAAAATTTGCCGCAATCAGGTCGTTGTGGCACGGAACCGAAACTCTCGGGCAACGCCCGATTGCATTGACAATTTCTGCGGAGAATTCCAGCGCCTCGCCGAGTTGGCCTGGGTGGGTGACGTTGAACCGCTTGGCGGTCGTGATGTAGTCGTCGATTACCGACGGCAGATCAAATGTGCCGGGAACCTCTGGCGCCGAGTGCAGACGGTGGAGCAGCCTGGCTACGCTGCGGATTGTCGCAGGGTCGGTCGTTTCAATTGGGCCACCTTCCACGAAACGGGTGACGAGTATTTCGTGTTCGGCGAGGAAGGCCAACGGCTCAGGGGCGATGCCGATCTCCCAGGCCACGCGTGAAATCGCGTGTTCGGTTTGCCGATTGATGCCGAACAGGTCGGTATCTTTCCCGGGCAACCGGGCCACGAACTTTTCGCCCCTGCCGGTCTCGATGAGGAGATTTAGATTCGTGAGGCCGCCGGGAATGGGGTTGAGCGTAAACGTCCCCCAGCCGGGGAATCCAGCGCTCAACAACTCCTTGGCTTGCTCCGTTGAAATCATGCTGAATGACCCGGCTTGGCGAAGCGGGGCGGCTAAATATTCTCCTTCGGCGCCGCGGGATCTTCCTCGGCCGGCTTTTTGGCGCCGGGCGGTGGTTCGACGACGAGCACGGGTATCGGGTAGCGCAGCTTCATCACATCATCCACGACCACCTCGATGTTGTATACGCCGGGTATCTGAAACTTGGTGCCGGCGAACACTGCGATGTTGGTTGCGTGATGGGCCGGGTCGCGCAGGACAAACTTGGTCTCGCACTTGCAAACGACTGTTTCCTTGTCCGGCGCGATGAGCCGGATGTTCTCGTGGAACTCACCCACGCCGGCGACCCAGCGGGTGAACACGCACAGCTTGCCGGCTACGATTGGCATCTTGGGCACGCGGATGACGCCGATGATCCCCAGCGCGATGAAGTTGCCGGTGGCCTCCTGCCGCACGTCTTCGCACAGCACGGAGCATTGTAGGTCGGGAAGTATTCGGGATGCTTGCATTCTGTCTGTAAATCTATCGGGTAACTTCGCCAGTTTGCTGTTCGGCGGCACGGACGGTGTTGCGCATGAGCATGGCGATTGTCATCGGGCCGACGCCGCCGGGATTCGGGGTGATTTTTCCGGCAACCGGCTGGACGGCGGCGAAGTCCACGTCGCCGATCAGTCGGTAACCTTTTTCGGCGGCGGGATCATCAATGCGATTAACGCCGACGTCGATCACTGTTGCGCCCGGCTTGACCATGTCGACCTTGACGAACCCAGCCACACCCATCGCCGCGACAATGATGTCCGCACGGCGGCAGTGCGCCGCCACGTCGCGGCTGCGCGAGTGGCAAAGCGTGACTGTGGCGTTGGCGTGTTTATTTTTTTGGCAAAGGATCGCCGCCATCGGTTTGCCGACGATGTTGCCCCGGCCGAGGATCACCACCTCCGCGCCCTCGATCGTCACGCCGGAGCGGATGAGCAACTCGTGCACGCCGCCGGGTGTGCACGGGACAAAACCGCCACCCTCGCCGAGCATCAGTTTGCCCGCGTTCACCGGATGAAAGCCGTCGACGTCCTTCGCCGGTGATACGGTGGAGAACACGGTTGTCTCGTCGATGTGCCTCGGCAGCGGAGCCTGCACGAGGATGCCGTGCACGCTGGAGTCGGCGTTGAGTTTGCCGAGCAACTTGAGCAACGTGGACTCCGGTGTGTCCTCCGGCAGCACGGTGGTCTCGGAGCGGATGCCAAGCTTGGCCGCGGTGCGCTCCTTCATGCCGACGTAAACCCTCGACGCCGGATCCTCCCCGACGCGGATGAACACGAGGCTCGGCTCGACGCCGGCCTCTTTCAGCGCGGCAACACGGGACTCGGTCTCCGCGTGAACCTCCCGGGCAATCGCGCGGCCGTCTATCAGGTTATCGGGCGGCATCAGGGAAGCGTCTTGAGCGTGCGCACGTCGAGCAGCGGCAACGAGGGCCAGCGGGGATCCACGGCCTCGATGCCGGTCAGGATGACTCTGCGGTTGCGCAGCATGCCCATCAAATTAGTGAAGGTGATGGGCTCACCGTCCTCGCCTTTGGCCGACTTGAGCGGCCCGGAGTCGGACGAGTAAAGATAATTGATGGTGCGGCCGTTGTCGTCGAGCAACTCGAACCGGCTCGGAGCTTTCGGGCTGCGGAAGAAACGCCGCTTGATGGTGCCTTCGCGGGTGACGATGCGCGGTGGCGGTACCGGCAATTTCGTGTCGGTGACGGCGGAGGCCGGTTCCGGCTTGGCTTCCTCGGCGTCTTCCGGGTTGCCCATCGGCGGCTTTTGCGCGTCGCCGGACTCGGGGGCATCGACCACGACGACTTCCGGCGCTGGCGGCTCCGGCATATTCCCGGGCTCGTTTGTTTCATTCGATTCTTCCGGCTCGCCCTTGGCCTCTGCAACCGCTTCCGGCTTGACCTCGGATTCCTCCGCCTCGGTGACTTCCTCGGCGGCGGGCTTGGCCTCTGGGGTTTCTTTTGGCTCTTCCGTTTGGGTCACCTCAGCCGGTTTGGCCTCTGGGGTTTCCTCCGACTTGGTCTCCTCGGCGGCCTGGCCAAGCTCGATGAACTTGGCCGCGACGTAGGCATGAGCTCCGGCGGGATGCTCGATCTCAATCCAGTCGCCGGCGGTGCGTTTTTCCTTCACGGCATCTCCCTTGGCCAGGCGGCCGACGATGCTGAAACGCTCGCTGCCCCCGGCCCGGACGTTGAGTTTCTTGGCGGTCACTTTGCCCTCCTTGACGAAGCTCAGGTGCACCCATGTCTGGCCGGCGGCCGGCATGGCGATCTTGAGCCAGTCGGTCGGCTCGCCTTTGCGCGGCGGGGCGACGGTCACCTTGGCGAGGACGGTCACCTTGTCGCCCTTGCGGAGTTGGGCCACGCGTTCGCCGATCAGGCTGGCCCGGGCGCGGATGTTGACGCGTTCGCCGGAGACGATGCCCGCCTCCGTGGGGGTGACTTCGCTGACGACATTCTTTGCATATAAGCCTGAAACGGCAATCAGCAACGTCAGCGCGGGGATGGGGAAACGGCCAAGTGGTTTCATCGGCGACGAGTGTGAAACGTCCCTCCACCGGTGTCAATTCCGCCGGGGGGGTCGCGGCGATTTTCCGCGCGGCTTGAGGGAGGACGTGATTTCGGCGCGACTGAGCATGCGCCACTTACCGAGCGGTAACTCGCCCAGTCTCACCGGCCCGACCGCCATCCGTTGTAGTCGCAACACACGGAAGCCAAGCGCTTTAAACATACGGCGCACTTCACGGTTTTTGCCGTCAGCCAGCACGAGTTCCGCCTCACTGCGGGTGTTGTTGGCGGAGATCAGGCGGGCGCTTTTGGCTTTCAGAAAATCTCCCTTATCGCGCAGGCCAAGCGTGAGTTGCTTCAGTGTCTCCGGCTCGAGGCGCTTGGCCAGGGTCACGCGGTAGGTCTTGAGCAGGCCGTGGCTCGGGTGCGCCACCTTTTGGCAAAACTCGCCGTCGTTGGTCAGCAGGATCAGCCCCTCGCTGTCGGCGTCGAGCCGGCCGATCGTGAAGAGATGCCCCCAGTCCGCCGGCAACAGGTCGAACACTGTCCGGCGATCGTGCGTGTCGTGGCGGGTGCAGAGAAACTTCGGGGGCTTGTTGAGGGCGACGAAGCGCTTGGCCTTGGCCCGGATCGGGCGGCCGTCGAGCGCCACTTCGTTTTTGGAGGGATGAACCTTCGTGCCGAGCAAGCGGACGACTTGGCCATCTACAGTGACGCGGCCGTCGAGGATCAGTTTTTCGCCCTCACGGCGCGAAGCCGCTCCGGCTTCGGAGAGAAATTTTTGGAGGCGAACCATCACTACAGGGGAGGGAAGTGCAGTGCGGTCAGTAGCGGGTGGGCAACAAAACCGGGGGCGATTATTCCTCCGGCTTGGTCTTTTTCAGGCCGGTGATGCGGTCGTCCTCCTTGAGTTCGCCGCGTTTGCGCAGCAGTTCCACGCGCTCATAACGGGTGAGTACAGTGCGCTTGGCTTCAGCGGCACCACCGACTTTCAGGCTGGGATGTTGTGACATTTTCTTAAAAAATAAACGATTTGGAGTCTCTCCGCCGGGAAGCGGGCGGGAGAACCTACCACCACCCACCTCGATTGCAACCGGATATTTTGCTACAAATGAAGGCTTTTCTGCTTCTTCCTCAAAGGGCACGCTTCAAGCGAGGCTTCAATTGTGATGTTTTTTTCGACAAAAACTAGGCTCAATCTCCTTGGCTTCTTTGCTGCCCTGCCCTTGGCTCGCGCGGAGGTGCCCGATATCCGCTCGGTCGAGTTGGATCTCACCATCCCTAGGCTGGAAAACGGCCAACCGGATGCTGGCAGGCGAGTGAAGCAAACTATCCCTGGCTACGAGCATACTGGCGTTTATCATGTCACCTATCTACCGGTTGATTGGGTACAAGGCAAAAGCTATCCGGTGCTCATCGAATATGCCGGGAACAAACACCACGGAGCCAACGGTGACATTAGCAGCGGCCGGCCTGAAGGCAGCAAGATGGGTTACGGAATCTCCGGCGGACGTGGCTTCATTTGGGTATGCCTGCCCTACCTCAACGTTAAGGGAGATGACATTGCACTCACTTGGTGGGGCGACGCCAAAAATCGCACCGCGCGGCCGACGTTGGATTACTGCCACAAAGCCGTCCCGTGGATTTGCAAAAAATACGGAGGCGACCCTGACCTCGTCATCCTGTGTGGATTCTCACGCGGTGCCATCGCCTGCAACTACCTTGGACTGTACGATAACGAAACCGCCAAACTATGGCGGGCCTTCATTCCATACAGTCACTACGATGGTATCCGCACTTGGCCTTACCCTGCCTCCGACCGCGATTCCGCCCTCGCCCGACTTAAGCGCCTAGCCAAGCGCCCTCAATTCATCTGCCACGAAATCACCGGCGCTCAACTCAACCTAGCGGCGACAAAAAAATGGATCAAATCCACCGATCTTACTGAAAACATCACTTTTGCCGAAACCGGTTTCCGCAACCACAATGACGCATGGCTTCTCCGCCCCAGCCCAGCCCGCGAAAAACTCCGAGTTTGGCTGAAGGACGTACTATCCGTCCCTTAGCCTCTAATCACTCTCGAAGGCAAATTCCGTATTGCGTCGGGGCGGTGTATGACTAGACTGCCGAACCGCTTGCTTTGTTTGTCGACATGAGCCACAAAGAACAGTTTTCCCGCGAGGATATTCCCGACGAGTTGCGCCAGCAATTCGCTGTGGTGCTGCGTCGGCTGTGGCGTGTGGAGACGACGATGGCAGTGTGCCTTGCCGCTGCCGGGTTGTTCGGCTCGTATCTCGTCCTGTTTTTCTCCGACCGCCTGTGGGACAGCCCGGGCTGGCTGCGGCTTGGCCTGCTCTCCGCCGGTGTTGGTGTCGCGGTCGCCTCGGTGGTTTGGTGGCTCTCGCGATGGGTGTTCCACAAACGCGACACGCGCGCCTTGGCCAAGCTGGTCCAGCGGCGGTACCGGCGACTCGGCGACCGGCTGCTCGGCATCGTCGAGTTGGCCGACGAGGAAAAACGCCCGGCCATTTTCTCCCCCGCGCTTTACGAGGCGGCGATCAGCCAAGTCGCCGTTGAGGCGCTGAAGCTCGATTTTGGAGAGACGGTCAACCCGCGCCCGGCGCGGCAGCGGGCGCTCGTCGCGGCGGCACTCGTGGCCGTGGCGGTGATCGCTTGGGCAGTCATTCCGCAGGCCGGCTGGAATACACTTCAGCGCTGGGGTCTGCCGGCGGCGGACATTTCGCGGCACACGCTCGTGCGGCTTGCCGGTTTCCCCGGCGAGATGGTCGTGGCCAAGGGCGAGCCGTTCGACGTCAACGGCGTGGTCGAGTACCGCTCGTTTTGGAGGCCTGGCACAGCCTCGGCCCGGTTCAACGACAGCAAGCCGATACTAGCCGACATCGCCGGCACTAACGTGAATTTCACCGTCTCCGGCAAGGTCGAGGGCGGCGCCCTCACGGTGAAGGTCGGCGACGCCCGGCATCCGGTCGAGATACGCCCGGTGCAACGCCCGGCGATGCGCGAACTGCACGCCAGCATCGAGCTGCCCGCGTACCTGCAGTACCCGGTGCAAAACGAGGCGGTGCAGGCGGCTTTCCTGCCGGTGCTGCGCGGTAGCACGGTATCGTTTCGGGGCCGTGTCTCTCGCGAACTCAACCATGCGCAGTTGACGATTGACGAGGTGGCCAAGACAATGAATTTTCGCGAAAATTTTTTTTCCAGCACGGCGCATGAGGTGAGAGGCACGTCGCATTTTGCCTTCACTTGGCGCGACAAACACGACCTCGACGGGGCGGCCGCGTGGCAGTTGAACGTCGAGGCGATCGACGACATTGCGCCGCGTCCCGACCTCGGCACGCTGGGCCGCGACCTGGCTATCCTAGAGACCGAGGTGCTCGAGCTCAACGCCACCGTGCGCGATGACTTTGGTGTGAAGGAAGCCGGCGTCGAGTGGCGCGCGCTTGGCCAAGCGGAGGAAGTGCCGCCGCAAATCGCCGCCGCGCTCACGGCCCGAGCCAACGGCACGCAGGAGACCGAGTTCGAGACTGGCTTTCACTTCAGCCCGGCGGTGCTTGGCATCGGCAAAGACACCACCATCGAGTTGGCCGTTTGGGCGACCGACCATTTGCCCGACCGCAAGCCAAGCCGCACGATGCCTTACCGACTGCACATTCTTGGCATCGAGGATCACGCCGAGATGGTCCGGCAAAAACTGGAGGAAATTCTGGAGAACCTCGAGGAGGTTTCGCGCGCCGAGGAAGACATCGCCGAGGACACGCGTGAGTTGAGCGAGTCAGACGACGACACTTTGGCCAAGCGCAAGACGAACGAAAAAATTGAGAAAACCGCCGAGGAGCAACGGGAGAACGCGCAGGACTTGAAAGACCTCGCGAAGGAGGGAGCCAACGCGTTGATGGAGGCCATGCGCAATCCGGCGTTCGACGAGCAGACGCTGCGCGACTGGGCTCAAAACATGCAGAAGATGAGCGAGCTGGCCGACCAGCAAATGAAGCAGGCGCAGTCCAAGCTTGGCGAAGCGCAGCAGGGCGGCGATCCGCAGGAGAAAAAAGAGAAGCTAGCCGACGCACTCGAAGAGGAGGAAGACGCGCTCGACGAACTCGCCGATTTGCAGGATAAGGTGAATAAAGACCTCGACAATTTGCAGGCGCTCACGCTGTCGCAACGCCTCCGCAAAGTAGGCAAGGAGGAAATGGCCCTGCGCATAAAAATCAAAGACATCATTCAGGAAACCATCGGGCTGACGCCGGACGATCTGCCGGAGCGCCACACCCGCGCCAACGGCCGCTTCACCAAGTCGCAGGGCCGCACGCAGGCCAAGGCGGTCGAGTTGCAGGGTGAGATCAGCCGCTTTTACGAGCGCACCGGCAAGGGCCAGTACGGTGAGGTCAGCCGCGAGATGGAGACGGAGAAAACCGGCGAGTCGCTCGCGGAGATCGAGCAGCAAATTTCCTCCAACATCTCCATGCTCGCCATCCGCAATCTCGGCGATTGGTCGGAGAATTTCGAGGCGTGGGCCAAGAAACTCGAGCCACCAAAAAAGGACGATGACGGCGGCGGTCAGGGCGGTGGCCAAGGCGGCGAGAAAAAGACGAACGATCTGATGAAGCTGTTGTACTCCATGCTGCGCCTCCGCGAGAGCGAGATTCAGCACCGGCAACAGACCGCGCTGCTCGAGCAGCAAAAAGGCGAGGTGGACATTTACACAAAAGGGGTCGGGCGGGTGCTGCAAATGCACGCCGACTCGATGCTCGAGCTGAACCGGATGCAGTTTGAGACCGTCGAACCGGCGATGCTCGATCCGTTGCAGGAGACGTTCGACTCGATGGAGATCACCGACAACCTGCTAGACAAACCGCAGACCGACTTGGTGACACTCGAGGCGCAGACCGGCTCCATCCGCGCGATGTCCGATGTCATCAATCTCATCAACGAGGAGATCAAGCGCGACAGCGGCCAGCAGGGTCAGTCGAAGGCCCAGCAGGAAATGGCGTTCATGATGGCGATGATGGCGATGAAACAGCAGATGGGCCAAGGCATGAAACAGAGTCAAAGTGGCGGCGGCAGCCAATCCGGTGGCACGACCAGCCAATCCGCCTCGGCGTTGAGCGGCGCTGCCGTCGGCCGCGAGGAAAGCGAGCGCGCCATCAGTCGAGGCAGCGGTGCGGCGGCCAAGCTGCCGGAAGAATTTCGCGAAGTTTTGCAGGATTATTTCAAAGCAGTGGAGGCGATGGAGGGGGACGGGCAACAATGAGGCGAACGCGGCTTTGGCTTCTTACTGCGATTTGTTTTTCTGTGGTCGTTCCGGTCCAAGCGCAAAAACTGTTTGAGGAGTCGAGCGACCTGTTGCCGAAAGAAATCGAGCGCATGTACTTGAGGGGGCTGCAGTTTCTCGTGCAGTCGCAGCTCGCCGGCGGGAATTTCAAGGACAAGCCATACGGCACGTCGCCGGCGGTTGCCGGCTTGGCCGTGGTGGCTATGCTCGCGCACGGGGACGATCCTGTTCACGGCCCGTACAGCGGCCCGATCAAGCGCGGCCTCAACTTCATCGTCAGTAGGCAAAACAAAACCACCGGCTACATCGGCACCACAATGTATAACCACGGCTTTGCGACGCTGGCCCTCGCCGAGGCGTACGGCGCGGTGGAGGACGACCGGCTTGGCCCGGCGCTCGAAAAAGCCATCGGCCTGATCCTCAACGCACAGAAAAAAAACCCGCGCGGCGGCTGGCGTTACTCGCCCGAGAGCACCGACGCCGACACCACCGTGAGCGGCGCGCAGATGGTGGCCCTGTTCGCCGCCCGCAACGCCGGCCTCGCCGTGCCGGAGGCGGCCATCCAGACCGGGCTGAAATATTTTAAGACGTGCCAGACGCCCGAGGGCGGTTTCGGCTACACGTCCAACCGAGGCCCCAACGCCGCCCGCTCGGCCATCGGCACGCTGGTGTTCGCGTTGGCCAAGGAGAAGGACAGCCCGACGTTTCGCAAGTCGTTCGGCTACCTCCGCAAAGCGCCGGAGACGTCGAGTTACCGCAACTATTATTTGTACTACGGCGCGCAGGCGTTCTTCCACGCCTCGCCGGCCGAGTGGACCAAGTGGAACCGCAAAAACATCGCCAAGCTCAAGCAAAACCAAAACGAGGACGGCAGTTGGAGCGGCCAATTCGGCACCACATTTGCCACCTCCGCCTCTCTGCTTTCGCTCGCGCTAAACTACCGCTTCCTGCCAATTTATGAGCGGTAAATCAGCCAAGCCAAAACGACGCTTCTGCCGGTTTTTTAGCTTGGCGGCGGTCGCGCTTGGCCTTAGCCAGGTGCTTGGTCACGCAGCTGGCAAAGACGACCTCGTGCGCTTCCTCGACGGCTCGATGCTCCACGGCGAACTGCAACAAGTCAGCCTCGGTGACGGCGTGCGTTGGTCGCGTGCGGACTTGGCAAAGCCGGTCGATTTCCAGCCTGACAACCTCGCGTGGATTCGCTTCGAGGGCGCGCGCCCGGTGAAGCGCCCGACCGAACCGACCGTGCACATCCGCTTTCACAACGGTGACGAGGTGCTTGGCAACCTCATCGCGCTGGACGAGCAACGCGTCCAGTTTTCCACTTGGTTCAATGAGCAATTGTCCGCGCCGCGTGACGTACTGCAGTCGCTCGCGTTTCTCTCACCGGGTTTTCGGATTTTGTTTGAAGGCCCGACGACTCTCACCGGTTGGAAACTCGGCCGCGATCCCAAGGCGTGGAAGTACAGCGATGGCGTTTTCATCTCCGAAGGCGTCGGCGTGATCGGTCGTGACTTCGGCCTCAAGGACTCGTCGCGCATCGAGTTCGATCTGCAATGGAGCGGCACCTTCAGCCTAATTGTGCCGGTGTACACCTCGGCGCTTGACCGGTTTGATTACCGCAGCAACTCGTACATGTTTTACATCAGCCGGGGCTACGTCAGCTTGCAACGCGTACAGAATGGCGCCGGCGTGCGTAACCTTGGCCAAGGACAAATCCCCGAAATGCAGTCGAAGAACCGCGTGCAAGTCGAGATCCGCGTCAACAAGCCCAAGGCCGAAATGGAACTGTACATCGACAGCAAACTTGTCCGCAAATGGCGCGACACAAACGGCTTCTCCGCCACCGGAACCGGCATGGCGTTTTTCTCGCAGCTCAACGGCCCGATCGTGCGCGTGAGCAACCTCCGCGTGTCGGCGTGGGACGGTCATTCCGACCCGATCCAAATCGCCGCAACCGATGGTGCCGAGGACATGGTTTTTCTCAAAAACCGCGACGAGGTACCGGGGAACCTCAAGTCGATGAACGCCCAAACAGTCGTGATCAATTCACTCGGCGCTGACCTCACGATTCCGCTCGAGCGCATCACCCGCGTCGCCCTCACCAAGCCGGAGGCCAAGCCGGAAACCAAGCGACCGTGGGAGGTGCGAGCGCACTTCGCTGGCGGCGCGGCCGTGTCGTTCGACTTCAAGCAATGGGATGGCAGCACGCTCACCGGCCGCAGCCGAAATTTCGGCCCAGTGACATTCGACTCGCAGTACATCCGGCTGCTGCAATTCAACCTCGGCACCTCACAAAAAACCAGCGACACCAACGCCGGCGGCGCGGATCAACTCTGGCCCTGGGATGATTGACGAAATAAAAAACCTCCCGCTTGGCAAAGAGCAAGGTGGGGACGGCTGTCCCAGCCGTCCGCGGCTTCGCAGCGAGTCCCCACTTGGCCAAGTGGCAGCAGCAACAGCGACTTGGTGTGCGGCGCTTTGTGGCAGTTTGGGTGTTTTTAAAAATTCCTGCGGACGGCTGGGACAGCCGTCCCTACCTAGCCCTTGGCGTTCATTCGCGGTTTTCATTTTTGCCGCTGTAACCGCCATTGGCCAAGCCGGCGAAAACAAATCTACCCTCCACTTCAAGAACGGAGACTGGCTGCGCGGCGCTCTCGCCGGTTACGATCCTGCCGTCGGCGTGACGTGGCGACACGCCGACGCGACGGCTCCGCTGCAGTTCAACACCGGCCAACTCACCGGGATCACTCTGGACGGCACCGCCGTTGGCCAACTCGCCGCCGGCAATCTCTGTGAGGTGCAACTCGTCAACGGCGACCATTTTCGCGGCAACCTTGCCGGGGCCACGGCCGAGCATTTTCTGTTCGACACCTGGCACGCCGGGCGGATGCAGTTACTGCGCAGCGCCGTCCGCAAAATCGCCCCGCTGCCCAAGGGGCTGAAGACGATCTTTCAGGGGCCGGAAAGTGACGACGGCTGGACGCACGGCAAGATCAACAACGAGGCCATCGGCGAGTCCGGCAACTGGCGTTATCACAACGGCGGATTCCACGCGAAGGCCGCCGCCTCCATCGCCCGTGACCTAGGCCTGCCGGACAGCTCGCACATCTCGTTCGACCTCGAGTGGAGCGGCGCGATGCATCTGGCCTTCGCGCTGTACACCGATACGCTGCAACCGATCAGCCTTTCCACCAAGGAGAACGAGCCGGACTTCAGCGGCTTTTACAGCATCCAAGTCAACAGCTACTCGGTAAACCTTTTGCCGGTCAAGAAACACACGCCGCTCACTTACCTTGGCCAAGCGACCGTCCCGAGCTTCCGCAAAAAGACTAAGTCGCGCCTAGAGTTTTTCGCCAACAAGGCGCAGCGGCTCATCGCGGTGGCGATCGACGGCAAAGTGATACGCAAGTGGTTCGACGCCAAGGGCTTCACCGGCGAGGGCACCGGCATTCGCATCGTGCATCAGGGCCGGGGCGCCGTGCGCGTCAGCAACCTTCGTGTCGAGGAATGGGACGGCCGGTTCAAGGGGCCGCCGACCCATCCCATCGGCGCAAAAGACGACCTCGTAAAGCTGATCAACAACGACCGCATGCAGGGCCGCGTCAACGGAATCGAGGGAGGTAAACTCAACGTCACCACGGTCGAGGGAGGCTTCCCCGTGCCGCTCGACCGCGTGAAACAGATCGAGCCGGCGACAAGCAAGACCGCCGCCGACATGCCTCTCGAGCACCGCATGCGCGCCCACTTCAGCGACGGCAGTCGGCTCACCTTCAAGCTGAACCGCTGGGCCACCGACGGCGTCGAGGCGCAAAGCCCGAGCTTCGGCAACGCCACCTTCAAGTCCGGCTCCATCATCCGCCTCGAGTTTCAGCCGCCGAAAAAGTGAGCGTTTAATTCACTCGCCGATTTTTTGGTAAGCGGCGTAATTTGTCGGGATGCCGTTGGCGTTGAATTGCTGCTCGAAGTCGGTCACCAACGCTTTAAGTGGCTCGGGCGTTTCCGTGCGCTCGAAGCCCACCACTCTGTCGAACACTTCCAGCATCTGCTCAAAATATTCGACGTTGTCCGTCCGCAGATAAACGACACCCTCTGCCTTGAGCAGGCGCTCGGCCAAGGGCGGGAACGGCTCGCTGATTAGTCGGTTTTTGTGATGCCGCTTCTTCGGCCACGGGTCGGGGAAGTAAACGTGAATCGCGTCCAGCGTCCCCGGCGGTAGCAGGTATTCGAGCACGTACGCCGCCTCGGCCCGGAGCAGTCGGAGATTTTTCAACCCGGCGCGGTGCCCTTTGCGATCGAGCTTGGTGATACGCCCGAGCAACCGCTCCAGTGCGACGATGTTTGTCCCGGGATGGGCCAAGGCGTATTGCAGCGTGAACGAACCGTCGCCGGAGCCGATCTCGAACTCAAGCGGTTGCTCCGCTGGGAACAGCTTGGCCAAGTCGATCGGCTCGATGGCCGAAGTGATCGGGTGAATCAGCGACTCGCCCGGCGGCAATGACTTGTTGCGACTCACAGTTCAGCGGTAGTCACCGCCGTTGAGGCTGTTCACGACGGACGACTGCCAAGCGGCCAAGCCGGTTTTCATCCGGGCCACGCGCTTGGCCAATTTCCTGTCGACGAACAGGTTTTTCTGTTCCTTCGGATCGTCGCCAAGGTGGTAAAGCTCGTAGGCAAACGCATCCCTGTTTTTCTTCACCGGCACGCGGTGCAGCTTGTAGTCGCCGTCGATCCATGCGGCGTGGCCCGGCAGCGTGTCGGTCGGATACTGCCTTTCGATTTGCCCCTCCGGCTCGGCCGGTTTTTGGTTTCCGGCTCGTTGCTCCTGCCGCAGCGCCTCGAGCATCGCCCGGCTTTTGCGGCCGCGCCCCTTGGTTGGGTACGTCCAAAATCCCATCGGCTTTTCGCGGCGCTTGGCTTTGCCCCCGAGCAGCGCCACGAGGCTTGTGCCGTCGAGCACCGGCTGATTTTTGTGCAACGCCGCGCCGGCTAACTCGAGCAGCGTCGGGTAAATGTCTGACGTATTGGCGTTCATGTTCGTGATGCGGTTCGACTTGATCTGCGCCGGCCACTCGATGATCGCCGGCACGCGGATGCCGCCCTCGTACAGGCTGCCCTTTCGCGCGCGCAAACCGCCGGTTGAGCCTTTCGGGATCGCGCCGTTGTCGCTGCAATACCAAAGCACCGTGTTGTCGGCGACGCCGAGTTTGCGGATGCCTTTTCGCAGTTCGCCCAACGCGGCGTCCATCGCCGTGATCTCGCCGTAAAAATGGGCCGCGCCGTCCGGCTGATCAGCGTACATTTTTTTGTATTTATCGACCGCGACGTGCGGGCTGTGGGGGTTGCCGAACCATATCACCGCAAGGAAAGGTTTGTCGCTCTTGGCCGCCTTGCCGATCCAGTCCAGCGCCAAGTCGGTCGTGACGTGCGAGCTTTCGCCGTCGGTCTCGATCACCTGCCCGTTGTGGCTGAAGAGCGGGCTGTTTTCGTAAAAATTCGGACTTGAAAACCAGTCGTCGAACCCGCTGTTGCCCGGGCTGGCCGCGCCGTCGGCGCGCATCGAGCCGATGTGCCACTTGCCAAAATGCGCCGTTGTGTAGCCGGCTTTTTTGAGCGCCTCGGCGACGGTGATCTCCTGCGGCCGCAGCGTGTGGCCCCACGCGAAGCAGCCGAAGCGGTTCGGGTTGCGCCCGGTCATCACGCTGCCGCGTGTCGGCGAACAGACGGCCGCCGCCGAGTAGAACCGATCGAACCGCAGGCCGGTTCGCGCCATCTCATCCATCACCGGCGTCTTGAGGATCGGATGTCCGTTGTAGCCGGTGTCACCCCAGCCCTGATCGTCGGCCATGCAGAGAATGAAGTTCGGCCGCTCGGCCAACGGCTTGGCCAGCGCAACTGCCGCGAACACGATTAGAATGAAAGTGCGTTTCATGAGAAATCCCCCAACACGGGTTCGGCGGAAAGACTTGCTGCCAAGCGGCGAATAGTCGAGCGCCGCTTTGGCCTTGTGCGGCGGCGCGCTTGGCGGGAGGCTTACATCACTTATTTTTACGATGAAAACCAGAACACTCCCCTGCATTGTTGCGCTTGGCTTTGGCCTCGCGCTTGGCCAAGCGGCCGATCCGACCCAAGACCGGGTGGCCAAGGGCGTCGCC
>JABGZB010000469.1 GCA_018674955.1 Verrucomicrobiota bacterium
CCCCCCGCGACGATGCCGAATGGTGTAACGGTAGCACAACGGTCTCTGACACCGTTTGTCTAGGTTCGAATCCTAGTTCGGCAACCATCTTCATTCGTCGTATTTCTCAAGGATTTCATCCGCGCCGTCGTTCGTCACGTTCTCGTAAAAGTCATCGTTGCACATCATCACCGGCCCGGTACCGCAACTGGCCAGGCACTCGGCGTACTCAACACCGTATTTGCCGTCTTTCGTCCGCTGCAAGCCGGGCGCACCCGCGTCCAGGCCAAGCCTCTCGCAAATATGCCCGTGCAGCCTGCTGCTCCCGGCCAGGGCACAACTCAACGTGCGGCAAACCCGCACCACGGTTTTCCCGGGGTCATGCTCCCGCAGCATCGGGTAAAAGGTCACCAACTCGTGAATGTTGATCGGCTGCAACTCCAGCTTGGCCGCGGCCCATTTTTCCGCCTTGGGGGATATGTGCCCGAACTCATCCTGCAACGCGTGGAGCACCATCAGCGACGCGCTGCGCTTCTCTGGATAGTTCTTAACCAGCCGGTTGATTTCCCGCTCCAATTTTTTGGGGACTTCAAAACTCATCGGTCGCACTCCCCCATCACAAAATCAAGCGACCCCAAAATCGCCACCACGTCGCTGATCATGTGCCCCGGCAGGGTGTGCGACAGGATACTCAGGTTCGCGAACGAGGGCGCACGGATCTTCAATCGGTACGGCACACCGCCGCCCTTGCTGAAGATGTAAAAGCCGAGTTCGCCCTTCGGGTTTTCGGCGCCAAAATAAACCTCGCCGGCCGGCGCGTCCTGCCCCTGCGTCACGAGCATGAACTGGTGGATCAACTCCTCCATGCTCGAGAGCACCTTCTGTTTGTCCGGCAGAATGATCTTGCCGTCATCGACATTGACCCGGCCGCCGGGCAGCTTGGCCAAGCACTGGTCAAGCAGGCGCACACTTTGGCGCATCTCCTCCATTCGCACGAGGTAACGGTCGTAACAATCGCCGACTTCGCCGTACGGCACGTCGAAGTCGAGTTGATCGTACACGAGATACGGATGCGCCTTGCGCAGATCGTACTCCATGTTGCTCCCGCGCAGGTTCGGGCCGGTCAGGCCAAAATCGATCGCGTCCTCCCGGCTGATCACGCCGACGTTCTTCGTGCGATCAACGAAAATCTTGTTACGGGTCAGCAACTTGTCCGCCTCGCCGATGGCCACGCTGACTTCCCGGGTGAACTTGGCCAACTCGTCCGTCCAGCCGTCCGGCAGATCACGGGACAACCCGCCGATGCGCGTGTACGTCGTCGTGAACCGCGCGCCGGTGAGCGCCTCGATTAGGTTGTAGATTTTCTCACGCTCGGTGAACGTGTGCAGAAACACCGTCAACGCGCCAACGTCCATCGCGAACGCCCCGAGGCCAAGCAGGTGCGCCGAGATGCGGGCCAGTTCGCAGCAGATCACGCGGATATATTGGCAGCGCTCCGGCAGCTTGTCGTGAATGCCGAGCAGTTTCTCCACCGCCAACGAGTAGGCGACGTTGTTGGCCAAGGGCGCGAGGTAGTCCAGTCGATCCGTGTACGGGATAAACTGGTTGTACGTCATGTTCTCGGCGATCTTCTCGTCACCGCGATGCAGGTAACCGATTTCCGGGTCGGCCTTCGTGATGATCTCGCCGTCGAGTTCGAGTAGCAACCGCAACACGCCGTGCGTTGCCGGGTGCGACGGCCCCATGTTCAGGATCATCTTCTCCCCCTGCACATCCCGCAAATCGTCCACCGCCTGCGCCGAGCGCGCCGCCGAATCCTTCACCTCTATTTGCTGAGTCGCAGTCATCGATCAGCCTTAGGGGTTGCGCTCTCGTGGTTCGCGCGCAGTCGAGTCCTCGCCGCCGGCCACGGTGACGAATGGCCCTCCCTCGAGCGGTGCCGGGTCAGAGAACGCCACGTCCGGCATCTCGCTTGGCTTGCCCGCCAAGGGGAAATCCTTTCGCAACGGAAAATAAGGGTAGCCCTCCCACATCAAAATCCGCCGCAAATCGGGATGGCCGGCGAACCGGATGCCCATCATGTCGTACGCCTCGCGCTCATGCCAGTTGGCCGTGCGCCAAACCGTCGACACCGTCGGCAATTCGGACGACTCCTCACTCACGCTGGTCTTCAGTCGTAAATGGCAGGAATGCCCGTAGCCATAAAGGTGATACACCGCCGTCCATCGCGGTGTCTCCTCGTGGTTGTCGATGGTGGTGAGGTCGACGAGAAAATCGAAGCCCAGTTCCGCCTTGGCGAACTGGCAGACCTCGGCAATTCGAAAGGCGTCCAACAATTCCAGCGTCAACTCACCGCGAAACTCCACCGGGCCGGAGACGATCCCCTTGAACTGTTGCTTGAGCGTTTTGGCCAGTTGTTTCGTGGTCATTCGGGTCTCAGGTGACAACCGCCTCTCTCGCTCGGGCTGGCTTGGCATCCTTGATGTGAGGCTCGTTTGAGATTTTGGACTGAAGCCGCATGAATCCCTCGAGCAGCGCTTCCGGTCGTGGCGGACAGCCGCTGATGTAAACATCCACCGGCAAAATACGATCCACTCCCTGCAATACTGCGTAGCTGCGGTACATGCCGCCGGTCGAGGCGCACGCGCCCATCGCGATCACCCACTTAGGCTCCGGCATCTGGTCGTAAATCCGCTTCACCGCCAGCGCCATTTTGTAAGTGACCGTTCCGGCGACGATCATAAGGTCGGATTGCCGGGGCGAAAACCGCATCACCTCCGCGCCGAAACGCGAGATGTCGAACCGGCTCGCCCCCGCAGCCATCAACTCGATCGCGCAGCAGGCCAAGCCCATCGGCATCGGCCAGAGCGAGTTTTTGCGGAACCAACTGACAGCCGCGTCGAGACGGGTATGAACCACATCCCCTTCGACCTTGGAATTGTAGCCTATTTCAGTACCTCTCATGATGGCTTAATACGCCTGCGACAAATCTACATCCGCAAGTTGCGATCGTCAAAATGAATTTGTGAAATATTTCACAAAGTCTGTTTTCAGCCTGTCGATAAGGAGCGAATGTGTCCACGCGTGCTAACTTTGCTGCCTCGCCCAAGCCCAATAACATCTTGCAACATGTCCATGACAAGATTCCGGCAAGGCACCGGAATCCAAACGCGAGGCGCGCGTGCTCCGCCAACCGCGCTTGACCAAGCGGTCAGCGATTCAGGCGAATACGGAAAAAACGGGCATTTACGCCGGGTTGAGGTTTTGGGATATACTCAACGGTATCCCCTGTGCCATTTATGACTTGAGCTATTTCCCAGTTAATCAAATCTACTGAAGACTCAATAATGTAAGTTTTTAGCACGTTTGACTCGAAAAGCACCATGAAAGGATTTTCTTTAACGTTCAAGTTGATAGCTTCTCCCGAAATATAGTCAGAATACACTTTTAACGTTACCCATGCGCCGGGGTTGAGGTGGGCTTTGCCGAAAAGCGCGAAACTCAGGTCTGAACTGGTGCGGCTGGCTTGGTGGACTTCCGCCGTCACTACGTTCTTTCCGTTGGCCAAGCGGCTGCCGGCCACCTCAAAAACGGCGTAGGCTGTTTCATCCACGATAGTGCTGGTGGCGTAGGTGGTGTGGCGGGCATTGCTCGAAAGGTTGCTATCCCGATAGATTTGTTTTCCGTTCAAATAGACCGCAGCCGCGTCGTCGCGAAGCAGCTTGAATGTCATCTTGTCGATCAACTCGACGGCCTCCACCTCGAAGGTCTGCCGGAAATAGGCTGTGGCGCGCTTGCTATCTGGATTGGTGCCGTAACTGACGATCGTGGCTTCGTAGCCGTTTCCGTAACCGAACAACCCGGGGCCAGATGACCATGCGCTGTCGTCGAAGCTCGGCTTTATCCAGTTGCGGCTGGGCGCCGTGACGCCATCGTAATAGCGCCACTCGCCGCCGACCGACACGACTATTTTCTGCTGCGCCGCCCCGACCTTAGCCAAGCGGTAGAGGAAACGGTCGGTGCCGGTGAACGCCTCATCCGGCGTGTAGTCAAAAGTGCCGTCCGACCGGAAGGTCAGTTGGCCGTGCTGCGGCTTGACCAAGAGTTGCGTCTTAGTTGCCGGCGACACTCCGGCGTCGTTGGCGAGCACGCCCTCCCCGCGCTTGACCAAGCTCAGTGTCCCGCCCGGCGCCACCGCAAACTCATCCGCCCGGGCCACCAACACGCCCTTGGCCAGCGTCGATGTTTTTTGCGTGTCCACCGACCAGCCGATGCCGAGTTTGTTTTTCGCGTGCAGCCGATAGTACAGGACAGAGTCAGCGGCCAAGCCGTCGACTAAGTGGCCCAGTTGGCCATCGGTATCAGGGGCGACTTGTGTGGAGTGATCCCACTTGGCGGCATCCGGGCCGCCGTCGGTTTTGCCCCAGACAAAATACACCTTCGTGCCCGGCTGACCATTAGCCAGGCGACCCGCGAGGGTGAGCGACTTCGGCGTCCGCTCAACCGGCGGATCGCAGACGATTTCCGGCAGACGTGACTTGCCGTGATCAGTGGATACCACCTCGACGACGATCAGCATGTCGGAGCTTGTCAGGCCGCCGTTGAGCCCGTGAATGGCGAGGACGTTTTTACCGGTGCGCAACTGATCCCTGTGCGTACTGATGTCGAACGACTCGAACCGCACCGCCAGTGAGTCGTCGTGCGTGGTTGTTGCGCCGGAGTTCCATTGCGTCGCCGGCGGCGCGTTTGCGGATGCCACCCGTTTTCCGTTGAGATAGGCGACAAAACCGTCGTCGTATTTCATTCGCAACTTAAGGCCGCCGACCACGGCGGGATCATCGACGTCGAAGGCATACCGCAAATACAGCGACTCGGTTTTGTTGAACATTTGCGAACTGAAATTCAGCGCGGAACTGATGAGCGACTGGTAGCCGCTTCTGCGTTCGTAACCGGCTCCCTTGCGGCCGCGCTTCCAATTCGCATCGTTGAAATCGATCGCCGTCCACGAGCCGTCGTGGCGGTCGCTGGTCGGCACCCAGCCGCGCCCGTAATCGCCTGAGCCCAGCAGCGTGTCGCTTGATCCGGCCACGATGACTTGAATCGTGCCCATGGCCCGTTGGCCCAGCGCGTCCTCGATCGTGTACTCAATCACGCCGGTTCCGCTGGCCGTCCCCTTGGCATTGAATGTCAGCAGGCCGTTCGGGTCGTTCCGGCGCCGGCCGTTGCGCATCACCGGCGAGCGATGAACGGACAAGCTCCCGAGGCTGCTGGCTTTCGAGCGCGCGCTGTAAAGCCGGAAGCCGCCGGGAAAATAATCGCGCCCCTCGCGCCCCTCGCCGGTGGTGCCGACGGCGATGACCGGCTCGGTCTTGAACGCGCCGCGCAACCCCGCCGCGTGATCGTTGCTCAGCGGGTTGAAACTCACCGACTCCCCGGCGGAGAGGTACAGCGCATCCGGCTCAGCGACCGGCGGCTCGTTGATGTAATTCAGCTTAAGGGTTTGCCGTTTCCCGCCGGCGCGATACTGGATATTTTCGCTGCCCGTGGCGTCGGCGCTCACGCGCAAAATATAGACGGAAGAACTGCTGATCGACTCATGCAGGAGCGACTGCTTGGGCGAGCGCACTTGGCTGATGCTGCCGTCGCCTGGCAGCTTGAGTGTTCGCGCCTGGCCGGCCGTGACGTCCATCTCGAACACGTTGCCCTCGGGGTCGACGACGACCACAGCCACGTCGCCCTTGTGCAGCCAGCCGCGCCCGGCGTCTCCTCGCACGGAATAGCTGAACCAAGCCGTTCCCTCGAAGCCGGTCGATGGCGTGAACACCGCCCTGCCAGCCTCGATGGCGACCGACCCCGCGTAACGCGGCGTGACCAGCCCAACCTCGGCGAGTGCCAAGCTGTTTTCCTCCCCGCGAAAAACTTGCTTCAAGTCGTTGGCCAACACGTCGTAATGGATTTGCTCCCCCGGCGCCGCCCACACGACGTCGTCAATGGCGAACGGCATCTCGGCCGGATTTCGCATTGCGGCCGGCCCGGCGAGGCGGCCGCTTGAGCGACCGTATATTTGTGACGCCGCAGTGAATTCCTGCCCCTCAATATCTTGAAAGAACGACCGCAGCTTGGTGGAGTACTGCGAGTTCATGATACCACCCATTGAGTGGCCCGACCCCAAAATATGCCCCACCTCGTGCGAAGTGAGCGCCCAGCCGAAACCGGCCCTCATCACGCTCACGCCGTTCCTCGTGTGCAGCGCATTTTGATAAGCGATGCCGAGTATCCCGTCGCTCAATCCGTCACCAAAACGAATCGACGCCGTCTGGCCATATGTCGCCTCGGGTCGCCAACGCTGCGACCAGTCCGCGAACATATCCAGCGTACCTCCGTTGCTGTCGAACGGGATGTCCTCGTAGCCGTCCGAGTCCGGCGTAAGGATCAGTTCCTGCACCAGCAACCGCACACCCAGTTGATTCTCGTAAATCGCCGCGACGTTGGCCATCAGCGCCAGGTACTGGCTGGTGACCTCAGTAAGATGATTTTTTGCGTTCAAGCCGGTCGCCGATTTGTCTAGCACTACGATAACCGTAGCCATCTTTAGCGACGCTTCGTAGCGCGGCGGGCTGGCCGGGCTGCCGAGCACCAGTGTCGGCGCGCCGTTCACCGGGTTGACGCCCGAACTGGCCATCGCCGGGAACTCCGGAGACGGTTCGAGCTTGCCCGGCTCCGCTTGGCTCCAGTTCGGCTTGGCCAAACCACCGAGCGACATCGTCCGGTACGAACCGGTTCGCGGATCGCGCACGCACGCCAACTCCGGCGGCGAACCAGTGAGCGCCTCGAACGATCCGTCATCTGCACCACGCAACTGCACTTGGCCGCCGTTGGCCAAGCGCACCAAACCCGCGACGGAGCGGTTGGCCAAAGCCAGCGTCGCCGTGTACACCTTGCCGTCGTCGCCAATGGCGCGGCCATCGAAGACTCGCAGTTCGGCGTCGAGTCGATCCGCTTGGCCAAGCGTCGTGCGGTAGTCGTCGGCAAGCAGCGGGAAATCGCGGAAGGAAAAATCAAGCGGCTCGCGCCCGGGCAGTTGCAACCGCAGCGCTTGGCCACGGTCAATCGCCTTGGCCAACCGAGATTCACCCTCGTCCTCGTACCCCGTACTTCCTACTCGGACCGGGCTCGAGGTTTTTTCGATGACGTCGGGCGAGGGACGAGTACGATCGGCGATCTCAACCTGATCTGAACCCCACTCGTCTCGGCTTGTGAAACCACCCACAGCCAATCCGACCGTCAACAGTGCAACCCCATATTTTACAATCCTACGGTTAAACAATGAACCGCATGGCTTTACGATCACGATGCGCCCCCCCTCTCCCCGGCCCTGAGGGAGAACGTGGCAGGAGGGCGGATGAGGGTGAAATCGAGAATTTTTTTTGCGCCTTTCACTATTTGATCTCCGAACTATCCGGTTTTAGATCTTCTGGTTTTGGCTGATGTTCTCGCTCGTCTGCGCTTGGCTTCGGGTTGCTTTTGAGTGTCACTTCGCTTGGGGGAACGATCAGGTTTTTGGCCTCTTCGAGGCTTGCGTGAGCGACTCGTGTTTTTCTTTTTGCCCTTGACCGCCTTCGTTGTGATGACGCGAAAGTCGGCCTGCTTTTTTTGAATCTCCACCGCCTCGATCTGCACTTTCAGTTGGTCGCCCGGCGCGATCTCGTTGCCGCGTTGCCGCCCAACGAGCCGGCCGCGCTCCGGCACAAACCGATAATGGTCGTCGCTCATGCTGAAGCGCTTGACCAGACCCTTGAGTCCCAACTCGGTGATGTCCACCATCGCGCCGATGTGGCGCACGTCGGTGACCATGGCCGTGTATGTCTCTGGCTTTTGGTTGTCGAGTTGCCGCTGAAGATGCGTCAGCAGCTTGATGTGTTTGCTGTCCATCTCGGCGTCGGCGGAGTTGCGCTCGGTGAGCGAAATGTGGTCGGCCGCTGTGGCGAGCGCGGTGTCATCGAGCTTGGCGTGCTGATACACGATTCGGTGCACGATCAGGTCGGCGTACCGGCGGATCGGCGAGGTGAAGTGCGCGTAGTCGTCCTTGGCCAGGCCGTAGTGGCCGATCGGCTCCGTGGAGTAGCAGGCGCGTTTCATGCAGCGCAGGTAGCCGATGCGGAAGACGTCGGCGAGCAGGTGGCCCTTGAGGCTGGCGAGAAATTTGCCGGCCTGTTTTTGGTCGGTCAGGTTGCCGGCGCGCAGCCCCATCATCGCCGCCCGCGCCCGAAGTTCGTCGAGCTTCTCGGGGTCTGGCTTATCGTGGACGCGGTGGATCGCCTTGACGCGTCGCCGCTTGATTTCCTTCGCGATCGTTTCGTTGGCGAGCAGCATGAATTCCTCGATCAACTGGTGCGACACGTCGTTCTCCACCCGGCGCACTTCGCTCAACCGGCCCTTGTCGTCGAGCAGCACTTTGTGCTCCGGCACGTCGAGATCCAGCGCGCCCGCACGGAAGCGCGCCTGTCGCAGTTTTTGCGCGAGGCGATGGGCGTCGTGCAGCATACGCTCGATGTCGCTTGTCGGTTCGCGGCTCAGGATCGCCATCGCCTCCTCGTACGAAAAACGGCGCTTTGAGCAAATGACCGTCGAGTGAAACTTCGCCTGCTCGACCCGTCCATTCCAGCTCAGCACGAACTCCACGCTGCGCGCCAACCGATCCACCCCCGGCTTCAGCGAGCACAGTTCGTTGCTCAACTCCTCCGGCAGCATCGGGATGACGCGGTCAATGAGATACGTCGAGTTGCCGCGCTCCCTCGCCTCCTTATCGAGCGCGCTCTTGGGGGTGACGTAGTGTGACACGTCGGCGATATGCACCCACAACCGCCACCGCCGCCCCTCGATGCGCTCCAGCGAAATGGCGTCGTCGAAGTCACGCGCATCGACCGGGTCAATCGTCACGACGCAGTGCTTGCGGCAATCCCGGCGGCCTTTGCGGTCGGCCTCCGTCACCACTTTGCCCAAGCGCCGGGCCTCGGCCTCGGCCTTGCCTGGGAAGCGAGTCGGCAACTCGTACTGCCGGATGACCGATTCGACATCGACGCCCGGCGCGCTTGGGCTGCCGATCACCTCGAGCAGTTTGCCCTCCGGCGAGTTGTGGCGAGACGGCCACTCGGTGATCTCGACCACCACCCGGTCGCCACGCTTGGCTTTGGGCTTGGCCTCCCGGCCAAGCTTGGGCAGGTAAATGTCGTGCGTGATGCGCGGGTCGCTCGGCACGACGTACCAAAGCTGCCGCGACTTCTCCAGCGTGCCAACCACCTGCGTGCGGGCGCGCTCGAGTACCTCGACCACCCGGCCGCTTGGTCCCGACGGCGCGCGCCGACCCCGGCCACGCTCTTTAGCGGGCGATGCCGGCCGGTCCACCAACACCAGCACGCGGTCGTTGTGCATGGCGGTGCGGGCGGCGTTGGGCGCGATCTCGATCGAGGGCTGCGTCGCGTCGGTGGTGACGACTCGTCCGCCGCCCCGGCGGTTCATCAGGATTCGCCCGGCGAGCAAGTCCTCGTCGCCCGGCAGCACGTAATGGTTATCGGGAAGCTTCACCACCCTGCCCAAGCGCACGAGGTTGCGCAGCTCACTCCGCACCTCAGCAGCCTGCGCTTGGCCAAGCTCGAGTTTTTTGGTGATATCATCCGCCCCGGCCGGGACGTAATGTTTGCGCCCCAAAAGGCGCAGAAGTCGATTTTCTAGATTCATTAGGTGATGGGCAATAGAGTATGCCGGCCAGACC
>JABGZB010000470.1 GCA_018674955.1 Verrucomicrobiota bacterium
CGGTTGTTGCCACCGGGGATGAAATGTTTTTTCGCCGTCTCGTAAGCCAGAGCGAGTGCATTTTCCACGTGCGTGCCGCCCTGCGGGATCCAGCCGGTCGATGCCTTTAAAAACGCCTCGCGATTGCCGCCGCGCATCCCGTCGATCTGCAACTTCGGCGTGCGCGAAAACGTGACCAGACTGACGCGATCATTCGACGTGAGCTTGCGAGCCAACACGCCGAGCGCCTGCTGCACGATGCTCACCCGGTCCTCGCGCTCCATCGAACCGGAGTTGTCCAGCAGGCAAACCAGGTTGATCGCCCGGCCCGGCTGGCGGCCCTGTGCCGCGGTACGCACCGAAAACCGGATGATGTCCCGGTCGTGCGTGAACGGCGAGTGCGCTCGCTCCCAGTGAAACGCCAGCGGTTCGCCTGCGCCCGGCATCGGGTCGCGATACTCAAGCGCGTTCAGGAACTCCTCGCTGCGAACATCGCCTGGCTCCGGTAGCTTGTTGACCTGCAAACTGGCGAGCGTGGTCTTGAACGTCACATCGCTCACATTCAGCGAGAAAGTGGAGAAGTTGTTTTCGGCGGTGACTGTCTCCGGGCGCGGCGTGTACACTACCGACGGCGTGGGCGGCTCTTCCTCAATCACTTCTTGGAGTGTTTGCTTGAGGCGATTCCCCTGCCCCTTGGGCAAGCTCAACCGGGACAATCGCTCGGCGCTCGGCGGCTTGGCTTTGGATGCCGACAATTTCTTGTTGGCCTCCATCTTCTTTCCCTTGCCTCGCAATGACTCTTTTTCCGCACCCGGACTCTGCGACTTCTTGGAGTCAATCCGCTTGCGATCTGCGCCAAGCGACTTACCCTCCAATAGCTGGCGTTGACCGGGGCCGGATATCAACTGGGCTTCATCAACTGCCTCCACCAACGACTCGCTCTCAACAACCGACAATTTGGCTAAACCCTTTGCCGCCCTATCCAGTCCCAAAGTTCTTCCCCGCCCGGAACTCCTTGATGAACCGCTTCGCCGCGTGCGTGTCTTTTCATCGGCGCTTCTCAACTGTGGCATCCGTTCCAGTTCCCCGCCGGCCGTTCCAGCTTTGACACCGTTTTTGAACATGCCACCCAGCATGGCTTGTTCTCTCTGCCCAGCGTAACCGGGGTTCCCTCCCTTTGCCGGGCTAGCCTGAGCGTCAAAGTGAAAATCCGCCTCGCCGGATTGGTCGCCGCCGGTAATTTCCGCAAGCCGGTCGATGCTGGGCTCGGAAACGTCCTGCCCACTCGAATCATAAGCGGAATAACCCTTCTTTCCGGAAGTGGCATCGACCGTTTGCCGGTGAGTGCTCGACTCATCCTCGGATAACCGCAAATCGCCCCGGCCGTCAACCGTGCGAAAATCTGCTGTTCCAAGTCCCAGTTGCCCCTGCTCCAATGACCGGGCCCGCCCGAACGCGGTGAGCTGGCCGTCGGCATCCCCATCCAAACTGAACGATCCCGCCACTCCCCCGGAAACCGGTTGCGACGACCCACTCGGCTGCGGCAGTGCCGCCAGAGCGAACCTCGAATTGGAAGACGGAAAAACCGATTCGGGCATTCCCATCCCTGGCGAATTCCCCATGGTAGAACCACCCACAAAACGCCCACCGCCTCCGGCAAAACCACCGCCACCCATTCCCATGCCGCCCATCCCCCCGCCTAGGCTGTCTTTCTTCAAGGTTTCGGCTCGCTCACCCAACTGTTCATTGGCCAAATCGTCTGCCATGGAACCCGCCCAGTTCCGCTTGTTATGAACACCCAAGTCCCCGTTTACGCTTTGGTTGAGACCTGACTGGTCGGCGTTTTTGTCTGCAATGTCGTAACCCCAACCGAACGCGCGACCATTGCCATCAGCAACATTGCCTGCGGCCTGGGGTACCGGCAGGATCGTTGGCCCGTTCAAGGTCCGCCGCTTGAAGAACTCTTTTGCTGCCGGTTCACCAGCCGTTACTGTCGAGTAAAGTGAATCGATGCCGTGCGATTTATAGTCCCTCTCCCCTTCGCCGGCGGAAGATGGTTGAACAAAATTGGATTCGCCCATTCCGTACGGCATCGGCTTCGGCGTCATGGAGGATTGCCCACCGGACTCAGCTGCGGAATTTTCCTGATACCAGTATAAGTTAACGCCGTCCGCCAGCTTGGGCGCCGATCCGCTCGCAGTCCTGGCATACCCGTCTTCAAACATCGGAACCGGTTCCTCAGCCGGCGGATTGGATTGCGCCAATGGATTCTTTTGCGCAATTGCCAACGACTCGTTGACACCAAAGCCCTCCATCTCCTTGGATTCGCCCAAATCTCGCGCTTGGCCCTGCTGGTTCGCCACCAAACCGGCTGCCATCTCCTGATATGCTGCACGATTGGGCGTCTCTGCCCAGTCCTCGGACTCAGGCATGGACAACTCGGCAAACTTCCTGCGGCCAATCTGGGTGCCGCGTCCCCCGCTATTGCTTAACTCGTAATCACTCCGGTTAAGCACCGATTCAGCTGATTCATCGCCGTCTGCCAAGCCGGTGCCTGCAGTCACGACGATGCCACGCGTTGACACTACGCCATCTGCGTCAACCAACAGATCCGCCTCACTCCCAACCTGAATGGAGTCGGCAAACGACTCGGCGAGCAAGGTCGAACCCGGCCTACTCCGCCCTGCCTCCGCTGTTGACAATCCTGTGGTCACGGTAAGATCGCCCCGCGAAAAATTGGGGTTGGACTCAGCAACCTTAACGACCGCCAACGACGGCGTGGCGACGGCGACTTGCTCGCCCTCGACGCGGGCGTACTTGTCAACGATTCCCGCTCGATCCTCCTTTTTAGCTTCCGGCCCAGGTATTGCCGTGAAATTGGAGCCGACCTTCGACTTGGCTAAGCTGGGCAACAACAACCCGGCAGCGACGAACATCACCACACAAACCGCGGCGGCGATGGCCAGGGCCTTGCGGAAATCCAACCGCACTACCTTGCTCGTGGCCAAGCCGGTGTCGCTCCGGAAAAGTTGCTTTAGTTTATTGCGCCGCTTGCCGGTCAGACGCGGTTTTGGCGAATTGGTCTTTAGCGCTTGGCCAACGTCGAGCGCCTCGTTGAGCAGCGGCAGCGTCTGCCCGATCTCGGCGCAGAACTTGGCCAAGGCGGCATCGCCTTTCAGTTGCTCACGGAGTTGCTCCTCCTCGAACGGGCTGGCCTCGCCAAGCAGCATCGCGACGACGCGCGCTTCGAGTTGTTCGCAGGACGGTTTGGATGTATTTTCGGTCGAGTCACTCATCGATGTATCCGGATCGTTTCAGCGCGGTGGCGAGTTTCTTCAGTGACGTGTGGAGTATGTACCCCACGTTGGTCACTGTAAGGCCGGTGCGCTCACTCATTTGTTTGTAAGAGAGCCCGTCCTCGAATCTCAGCCGCACCAGTTGCTGACTCCGGTCATCCAGTTCCTCGACGCATGCGCGTGCCTGCGCCACGGCTTCCATCCGCACCATCCTCTCGTCCGGTGCGGGCGATGTCGGGGTTTCCGCGCCGGGAGTTTCCTCCGGCGAAAAACCGACCGGCACCACTTTCTGCCGTTCGCGATGATGCGTCATGGCCAGGTTGAACACTGTCCGGTACAACCACGGCCGCGGCGCGACCACCTCGGCGTAGGAGCCATGCAGGCGCACGAACGCCTCCTGCACTATCTCCTGCGCCTGTTCCCCGTCCCGCACCATTTTGATGGCGTACGCCAGCAGCGGCGATTCGCATTGGCGAAGCACCTCCTCGATCGCCTCCTTTGCCGGGGCGGTCTTGGCCTGCGGGTCGTTCATGGACCGGGGAGCACCTTTCACACGCGTCTGCATGGGAGTCAGCTTGTCCTGCTGTCCTTTCGAGACATTTAACAAAGCTCTCAATCCCATGACGCGTCCGATCGTTTTTTATTAGTGGTTAAATGAAAAAAACATGGCCGAATTGGTTCCAGCCACAATTCTCATGACCGATTGAACACCGAAACGTTCAAAAAGTAGATTGAAAACAGCAGCGCCTGGGCTGGTTGGATCGGTAAAGTTTTGGAAAGCGAACCGTTTTCGCGGTGCTTTGCACTATTCCAAGGCGTTTGCCTTGGCTCGAAAACCGGGCTTGGTGTCCATTAGGATTTCAAGAATCGCCTCACGATCACCCGGGGAAATATGTTGAAAGTCTCCACTCAAGTCCTCTCCACGCAGCACCCGAATCAATCGCGTTTCGACATGAGCCAACAGCGGCGCGGGTAGTTCATCGAACGACTCGGAATAAATCAGGAAACTACACGGGTAGCGAAATATCCTCCGTCCAAGATCCAAATCCCGCAACGAGCGCCCCTTCCGGTCGCGTGGCCCAAGCGACGAAAAATGCCGGGCAAAGCCGGATGTGCCCTTGACCGGGGAATCCAGCGTGTACTCGTCACAGAACAACAGGTAGCGAAGCAGCTTGTCACCGGCATTAACAATGCGGCTTCGAGTACTTTCCGTCTCGTGATCTGTCGGCCTGTCAAGCGCACGGTTCATGATTTTCTGGTAATGAAACGCATGGCGGCAATCGTATGAGCCGTTAGTAATCAGGTTGTGCATCTGCGACTGGTGTTCAAGAATCATCAGGGCTACAATATCACTCCCCCGTTCGAGGTAAGGCTCAACCCGTAAGAACTTGCTCAAGTCAACGATGTTCGCCCCCTTTTCAGGGTCTATTGGATTGTAGCGATCATCCCGCGCGATGACATTCCCCCTATGACGCATCCGGCCGTGAGTTCCGGTAACATACCACCCCCCGAAACGCTTTCCCATGGGCGTCGTATGATCCGTGGTGGTCGTCCCTAAACCGAAATAAGGCTGACCTTCACGCGAGGCAAACACCGATCGAACAAGGTAACCGGGCACTCCCTTCGTCTTGGATGATGCGTGGCACGTCAGGCAATCGCCCTGGTCGCGAATAATAACCGGCCGCTCAGCTTTCTGTTGCTTGAGCACATAAAAGATTCCCCCCTGTTTGGAATCCACTGCCGAGAGTTCAATCACATCCCCATTTTGAACCCAGCCCACATAAGTGTCGTCATTGAAATAAATCGCCCTTGGCTTAGATGGTGAAATACGCCTGATTTGGAGGCTCGTTTTGGAAAAAACAAGCGTTTGCGACGAGGCCGGAACGTCAAGATGCTTAAGTACAGAAGTCAGCCAACCGCGTTTGTTGTCCCACTCTAGCCTGACATCACCATGGTCCATCTGCTGCTTCAAGCGCTGCACACGATCCTGAACCGGCGTTGTCTTGTAATTAATAGGCTCCCGTTCAATCTCCACAATCCCTGCGGACAGTGTCACATGAAGGATGGGTAAAACCGTCACCACACCCATCCTGCTCCACAAGGAAACCGCGCGGTGTATTGGGTCAATTGAATGGTTCTTCACCTGATCGATTGAAACAGCGCGCTTTGAGACGCACGGCAATGCATAGACCTTAAACAGGAGCGGCTCAGAAGAACAACCATAAACAAATGCCCTGACCCCTTCACATCGTTTGCAGTTCAACAAACAACCAAGCGCTTGGCGATGGCACTATCCAGTTGCCCTCGAGGGTTCGTCTGTGCTTAAATCACTTCCATGTCATTCAAGTTCAAAATTACTCGAGTGCTGTTCTCGGCCGCCGCCATGTTTGCCTCTGCTCTTGGACAGGCGCGGGCGGAGCAGGCGCTGCCCAACATCCTCTGGATCACCAGTGAAGACAACGGCCCGCATCTTGGATGCTACGGCGATACGTACGCCATCACGCCGAATCTAGACCGCTTTGCCAAGCGCAGCCTGCGCTACACCAAGGCCAGCTCGACCGCGCCGGTCTGCGCCCCGGCCCGCACGACAATCATCTCCGGTATCTACCCGCCCGCCACTGGCGCAGAACACATGCGTAGCTTGACCCGACTCCCTGTTGACTTCAAAATGTACCCGGTTTATCTGCGCGAACTCGGCTACTACTGCACCAACAATTCCAAGGAGGATTACAACCTCGAGAAAGTTGGTAACGTCTGGGACGAGAGCGGTCGCAAGGCGCATTGGAAAAACCGGCCCAATGGCAAGCCGTTCTTCGCCATCTTCAACCACACGATCAGTCACGAGAGCCAAATCCGGAACAAGATCAACTCCGCCGATCGCATCCACGACCCGGCCAAGGTGAGCCTCCCCGCCTACCACCCCGACACGCCGGAGGTGCGCAAGGACTGGGCGCAGTATCACGATCGTATCACGATGATGGACAAGCTTGTCGGCAAAAACCTTCGCGAACTGGAGGAAGCCGACTTGGCCAACGACACGATTGTCTTTTACTACGGCGACCACGGTTCCGGCATGCCACGCAGCAAACGCTGGCCGTATTTCTCGGGGCTGAACGTGCCGCTGATTATTCACGTGCCGAAGAAATTCAAACACCTCGCCCCGCCGGAATACAAAACCGGCGGCAGCACCGACCGGCTCGTCGGCTTCATCGACTTAGCCCCTACCCTGCTCAGCATCGCAGGCGCGAAAGCTCCGGAGCACATGCAAGGTGACGCGTTCATGGGCAAGCACACCGCACCTCCACAAGCATTCAGCTTTGGCTTTCGCGGGCGCATGGACGAGCGCTACGACATGGTGCGCACGGTATTCGACGGACGCCACGTTTACATCCGCAACTACATGCCGCACAAGCCGTACGGCCAGTACCTCGATTATATGTTTCAAACGCCGACGACGCGGGTTTGGCACGACCTCTTTCACGCCGGCAAACTCAATGCCGCACAGTCAGTTTTTTGGCAGACCAAACCGGCAGAGGAACTGTACGACCTCCAGTCCGACCCGGACGAAGTCAATAATCTCGCCAAGTCAAAAGAACACTCGGCAGTCATCAAGCGACTGCGCAAGGCGCACCATAACTGGGCTCGCGACGTGCGCGACATCGGCTTTTTACCGGAGGCCGAGATTCATTCCCGCGCCGGGAATGATTCGCCATACGAGATGGGCCACGACGACAGTCGCTACGATTTTGACGCCATTTCCCATGCCGCCAACAACGCCTCGCGCAAGGGCAAAAAGACCACCGAAAAACTGGCCGAACTCATAAATAGCGACGACAGCGCGGTACGCTACTGGGCCGCAATGGGCTACCTTATCCGGGGCAAAAACGGCGTCCGCACGGGCCGCGAAGCGTTAGTTACCGCACTCGGGGACGAGTCGCCCAGCGTCCGCATCATCGCCGCCGAGGCGCTTGGCCGTTACGGCAGAAAACGCGAGGCCAAGCGCGCCGCCGAGGTGCTGATGCAATTTGCCGACCCGGCGAAAAACGGCATTTGTCTGTCGATGCTCGCCCTCAACGCACTGGATATCATCGGCGACCACGCCGACCCGCACCGAGAAGCCATCGCCAAGTTTGCGCGCATCGATCCGAAGGCCAACGGGCGAATGCGCAACTACGCGAATCGACTTATCAGCCGCATCGTCGGCGACTCGAGGTAACCCAGCGCTTGGCCAAGCGCCCCCCCCATGTCGTACACCGCACACGTACTGCACGGTTTCAACCCCCTCGAGGCGTTGGAAACCGAGTGGCGAGACCTGTTCAACCAAGCCAAGTCGCCGAACCCGTTTTTCTCCGCCGAGTGGGTGTTCACCTGGCTCAACCACCGAGGTGGCCGGGTGTTCCCCGTAACGCTCATCGTGCGCGATGGCGACAATCGTCTCGTCGCCGCCTGGCCGTTCTTTGAGTACCCGGCGATTGGTGGGCGCGGACTTTGGGTCAGCCTTTCGGATATCGCCAACTGCCTAGAACCACTGGTCATCCGGCACGACGATGCCCTGCTCAAGACCGTGTTCGAGGCGCTTGCCCAACTGCTCGCCGACTACCGGTTCATCTGGATTCCGCTACTGCGCGGTCAATGGGTTCGCGACTACCTCGAGCCCGCGCTGGACACCTTCCCTAACTTGCCAATCATCCGGAACCGCGCCCCAAACCACTTCATCGACCTCAACGCCCAGTCCGATTTCGAGAGTTACCTCACCGACGCGCTTGGTGCTAAAACACGCAAATCGCTCCGCTACGACATCCGCCAACTAGAACAGCTTGGCCAAGTCGAGTGCATCACTTACCGCACGCCGGACGATCTGCTTCGATTCGAGGTCGAGATGCGTTCGATCGAGAAAGTAAGCTGGAAGGGACGGGAGAGATTGGGACAACTTACAGGTGTTAGTTCAGAGGGTTTTTTTCATGAACTGCTGCCAAAATTAATGGCGCTTGGTCAGGCGGAGATCACTGCGCTGCGCCTAAACCAGATGGCCATCGCGTTCGAGATCGCCGTTCGCCAACCAGGTTATTACGGCTTTTTTCACATCGCCTATTTACCGGACCACCACAGACACTCGCCCGGTAAGCTGTTAATGCTGCACAACATCGAGCGGGCGATGATCGAGAAGTGCGAAGAGTTCGACTTTATGCAGGGCGGCCACGAGTACAAGCAGAAGTTCTGCACCGGCACTAGGCAGTTGATGGATCTCTTCCTTTGCCAGCGCTCACTCCCCGGCCATCTCAATTATTGGTTATCTCAACTCGTTCGCCGACGTCGAGCGGACTAGCTCACCGCCTTTGAGGTGCGCCCAAGCCGCAGCACCAGCCACGGGATGAAAAAAAACAGCATCAGGCCCAGCTTGAACGCCCCCATCAGAAGGTACATGGTCATTCTCGCGTCGTATTCAAACTGCAAGATATTGTTTTCTGTAATCCCGAGGAACTTGGCGTGAATACCGATGACAAACTCATTCGCAAATGTCATCGACAGAAACCACAACAGGAGTAACCCAGACGACACCAAAAAACCCCGGAAACAAAACCGCTCCACCGCTCGGCGGCACTAATTGGAAGAATCAGACATGAGCAAACGCTACGCCCTGCCCAACCGCTAGCAAGGGAAAAGCGGTGCTCGAACCTGAAGGCCATATGCTACGAGTCGTTGGCAGCGAGTTTCGTCGCGTGCTTCAACTAGCATCCGGAACCCCAGCGCTTGGCCAAGCGGTGAATACGATGCACTGGTGAGGTTGTGTGGCGTTGTTGGGTCGGCCGCGCTTTAATCTCAAGCCGCGCCTACCCGATTTGGTCCGGAAGCAGTTGATATCAATCACGTGTGATGTCACGATGTGGGGAGTGTGGTATTGTATTGCCATTTTGGCTTTGCTACTGGCGGGCACGACACAAGCCGCCAGCGGCGATGTGGCGCTTGCGCTTTTTAAAAGTCGATGTGTGAAGTGCCACGGCCAAGACGGCAAGGTAAAGGGGAAGCTGAATCTGCTGGAAATCAAAACGACGGCGCAGCTCACGGGGGATTTGGAGCGTTTACAGACTATTCTTGAGGTGCTGGACGCAAGCGAGATGCCGCCGGAAAAGGAGCCGCCCCTAAAGCCTGAAACGAGCGCGGCGGCGGTGGCTGACCTTCAAAAACTCCTGCGCACGGCTGGGGCTGACTTTGCGCCGACGCCTATTCGGCGTATGAACCGTTTGCAGTATAATAATGCGGTGCAGGATTTGTTCGGGCTCAAGATTTCGGTTTTTCCGCTGCCGGAAAAAATGATGCGCGATCGGTCGGGTTATTTCGCAAAGGCGTTGGGGCCGCGGAAAAAAATGCCTGAAAGTGTGACGGTGAGCAGTCGGCCCTTGGGGAAATCCGGCCTCATCGAGCCTCGGCTGGCGGGGGTGGGGCCGTTCCCTCAGGATCCGCGCGCGGAGCACGGCTTCGACAATCGCGGCGATCATCTTTCGTTGTCGCCGTTTTTGTTGGAGGCATTTTTCAAGCTCAGTCGCCGCATTGTGCAGAGC
>JABGZB010000471.1 GCA_018674955.1 Verrucomicrobiota bacterium
ATTAAGAATCATGAAATCGCCGACCGCCACCGGCACACGTAGTCCGCTGGCCACGGTGTGGGCGTCCTTAAAAGACGGCGCGTGTTTTTCTCCGGCCTCAAATGCCCGCACAATCGGGGCGCAACCTTCACTTTGACAGGCGATCATGCGCGGCCGTTTGCCACTTGGCAGCCAGCCGATGGACTCAAGCTCGGCAAACGCCTTCCACATGCCAATCAGCCCGGTGCCGCCGCCGGTCGGGTATAGGATGACATCTGGCAGTTCCCAGCCAAGCTGCTCGGCCAGTTCGAGACCCATCGTTTTTTTGCCCTCAATGCGATACGGCTCCTTGAGTGTCGAGAGGTCGAACCAGCCCATTGGCTCGCGGCCTTCGCCGACGAGGCGGCCGCAGTCGTTGATCAAGCCGTTCACGCGAAATACCTGCGCGCCGGCGAGGTGCGTTTCCTTCAGGTTGATCATCGGCGTGTCGTCCGGCATGAACACAAACGACTCCATCCCGGCCCGCGACGCATAGGCGGCCATCGCGCCCCCGGCGTTTCCGGCTGTGGGACAGGCCACGCGCCGTATGCCCAACTCATTGGCCATGGTAATCGCCATCGCCATGCCACGCGCCTTGAAGCTGCCAGTGGGTAGACGGCTCTCGTCCTTGATTTGCAGATGGGTCATGCCCAGCTCCGAGCCAAGCCGCGCAGCAGTTAGAATCGGCGTGGCGGTTTCGCCGAGTGACACGATGCTGTCCGCGTCGGCGTACGGCAGCAGTTCGCGGTAACGCCACAGGTCGCTTGGTCGACCGGCAAGCGACTCGACCGGGCACTGCTCTCGTAGCCGGTCGAGGTCGTAGCGCACCCAAAGCGGTCGATGGCAGTCAGTGCAGAGGTTATGCAGCTGCCCGGCGGGGTACTTCCTTGCACAGTCGGCGCACTCGAGGTGGGTTACATAACTCACTCGGCGAGTGTTGCGTTCCGCTTAGCCAAGCGCAAGCGCTGCCAAAGGCTATTGCCGGCGGAGGCGAAAGAAACGATGCGGATAATCGACGCTTGGCTTGATGATGTGCTCCGCTTGGCCATCGGCAAGTTCGATCGTCTCCGGCTCATCGAAGGTCGGCTCGGCGGCGGCCTCGAGAATGTAATCGCCAGCCTCCCAAGCGAGGCGAAGTTGGCTGTCCCCGGTCGGTGCGATGGCGAGTAGCGGTAAACCGGCCAGTCTTTCACCGCGGGCGACTAATGTCCCGCTGGCTAGAATCAGCACGGTGATCCCCTCAAATTCCTCGGTTTCTACTTCCTGCTCAATCTCAAAGTCAAACTTCAGCACTGGCTGGTCGCCGTCCCAAGTCAACTGACCCTCAATAGTGAACGCCTCCGCCTGCTGATCCTCGGGAAATTGCTCGGGATCGGAAAAGTCTATCTCTCCCTGGCTCTCGTTCCCGAGGGCGTTGACGTCATACGACACGAGGCCGCGTAGGGTGGGGGTATTATCCTCCTGAGTGAAGTTGCCCTCCTCGTCCAGTTCAGCCTCCTCCCCGGTATCCCCGGGATCGATCCGGATGCTCAGATCGCTCATGCTGAACTTGGCATTGCCGAACAAACCAAACGGTCCTAATGAGTAGCTGAGTCGCAGCTTGGACTTTGTCGATCGGAAATCGCCGCTGGTTATGTGGATGGTCTCGACTGGCGGCGCGTCGGGACTGAGTTCAGCGATCATTGTTCCCTCGACCTTGGTCGAGTCGCTGTCAGACTCCTTGGCGATACCCAAATCCAGTGTCACTTTGAGATCGATCTTCGACTTTTTTTCGTCAGCGGTGAACAGCCACGGCCCGGCTTGCGCTTGTCCAAGCCCAGCAACAAGGACCCCAAACAATAAGTCAAGAGCTACTAGCATTTTCACGGGGGAAAACTCTTCACACGGCAACGGATCAATGCAAGTCATTGCGCATTACACTTGGCCAAGCAGCGGCCGGGGCTTGTCCATTATACGTCGTGCGGCTAATGTTTCCGGCGATGAAACCGTTTATTTTTGCCAGGGGCCTCCTCGCGATGGGGCTGGGGCTCGGCTTGACCAAGAGCACGGCGACCGCTGCCAAGGGCGCGAAAGTCGTCAAGGCGTTCGGCCATGAAAACTGCATCGAGCTGAAAAACAAAACCACCGGCGTCGTGCTCTCGCCGTCGGGCGGCCGGGTGCTCTCGTACGAGATCAACGGCGTGAATGCTCTCTACCTGAGCGAGTCGGATAGCCAGGGCAAAGGCGGCTCGAGCGCGGGGCGGTTCGATATCGGGCCGGAGCGGGTGCTGCCGCGGCACGATCTGCTTTGGAGCGGCCCTTACACCGGCGAAGTCACCGGCAACCGCTCGGCGAAGTTCACTAGCGGTAAGGACGATGCGACCGGCTTCCAGATCGTCCGTGAGTTCAGGCTCGCCGCCAAGGGCACGCACCTGCGCATCAAACAGACCGTCATCAATGTCTCGGACAAAACCAGCCAGGTTTGCTACTGGTGCCGGACGTTCGTGCACGGGCAGGGCATCTGTGTCGTGCCCGTTACCGAGCACAGTCGTATG
>JABGZB010000472.1 GCA_018674955.1 Verrucomicrobiota bacterium
CCTGCCGCTGGAAATCGTCATAGCCATCCTCGGCACACCACTCATCATCCAGTTCTGGCCCTTGTTAAACGAGATGCCACTAAAATGAATGACTCGGACTCACTAAAGCCCGGAGGAGATAGACCTCGGGGATTCACGCTCATTGAGCTGCTGGTCGTCATTGCCATCATTGCCATCCTCGCGGCTATGCTGCTGCCGGCCTTGGCCAAGGCCAAGTCGCAGGCTGTCTCCACGCAGTGCAAAAACAACCTCAAGCAGATGGGCTTGGCCACTGCACTATATGTCATGGACAATGACGACAAGCTCCCGTTCGCCTGGGCCATCCGGCACGACGCGAACATCAACAATTTCCAGAACCTGCTGGTATCGTACGTACTCCGTAACAAGTTCAAGGCCGGGGGGAGAACCGAAGACAGCGACTTTGCCAAAAGCGTGTACCGCTGCCCGACACGCATCAAGGAGCGGCGCACAGGAGGGAACCCGTGGAAGATCAGTTACGGGATGAACCAGTACAACAACCTGGGTTTTCCCAATAATCCCAGATACCCGACCCCGCCCGGCCAGCCGCCGCATCCCGAGACCGCGAAGCTCACCTCCGTGCGTGAGCCGTCCGCCACGTTTTTGATCTCCGACATCTCGTACGAGTTGAACCATCCTGCCGTGACCTACCTGACCAAAAACAGCAGTGGCCGTTATCATGTCGGCTACAAGCACAACATGGAACACCCCGCTGGTGCCGCCAACATCGTCCTCATGGACTCGCACGTGGAGTCGAGAAAGAAGGACAACATCGATGACATCATTATGGACTTTAAGAAAAAAAACCGCCGCAGATGATCACTCGATCTAGTTATCTTGAATGATTTAATCTCCCTCAGCGAATTTGGCTACTCATAAACAGAACCACTCCAGAATAAAATGAAACAAACAAACACACGAACCAACACAATGAGCCACGCGCTCATCATTGCGGGCGTGGCGTTGTGGTCGCTCCTTGGCGGCACAGCGTTCGCGCAGGAACAGGTGCTCATCTTTCAGGACACCTTTGAGGTCTCGGAAACAGAAATCACCGATCTTGGCTTCGAGAACGATGAAAGGCAGAGCGGTGCGCTGGGCGCGACCACTTATTCCGACTCGTCGGAGGATCTGACTGTTATCAACTCGGAATGGGCTCCCGGCAAGTTGAGTCTGTTCCCGGGGCCGGGCAGCGAGTGGATTTCGGTTTCCCCGGATCATAACTTCGCCTTCGGCAGTCCGTTCACCATCGAGTTCGAGGTCGATGCCGGCGTCGATGACGAGGACAACGCCTCTGGCGACTGGGCCGCAGTCGTATTTGGAGCCACATCGAAAAACTCGTGGGTCATCAGTGCCGACGGCTTCGGCATCCTGATCCGCAACAACGGCGACATCCAGGTTTTTGACGGCGGAGCAAGCATCTACGGGGGCAACGGCGGATTCGCCGACGGCATCCCGAAGGATGACCTCGAGGTTCGCATCGAGGTAGAGGTGGGCAGTTTCGACGGCGCATCGCCGGCCACCATTCGCGTCTTCATCAACGGAGAGGCCGCCGTTATTGCGGCGGGGGACGCCAAGGAATACGTCAAGGCCGCCGGTTTCAAGGCCAACTTCATCACGCTACTGGGCGGCGCATTTGGCGGCAACACATGGCAACACACTTTTGATAACCTAAAAGTCTCAGCAGCGCCTGCCATTGGCGTGTCGCCAACCCAGATTAAAGCCATTGCCGGTGAAATAACGGACGACGTTACGGTCTCGGTGCCCAAGTCGCTTATTGAGGCCGGTGTGGTTGAGGTCACCGCGCAAAGCCTGACTCCGGAAATAGTCGGTATCGAGGGAGCGGGAGACGACGGCAAGTTGGTGTTGTCTTTCGCCGATGCCAATCAGGCCGATGGCACGTTCAAGATCAACGTGGTCGGCGGAGGCGTGGGCAGGGTGCAACTCTCAAGTGAGCAGGCCGGGTTTCTAGCCAGGAGCATCACGGTGATGGCGGCCAGCGGTTTCGGTGTAGAGGAGGTCGTATTTTCCGACACATATGAGACTTCTACCGAGGACTGGGATGTGAATTTTGAGAACGACGGCGGTCGCCAAACCGGCACGGCCGGAGTTCTTGATTATGTTGAATCGGAAGCATCGGCCGCGGGTGGTGCTGCCGATGAGTTCACAGTAGTGAATCCAGATTGGGCAGAGGGCAAACTTTACATCGTGGGACAAAACGTGTCGCCCGATTACAATTTCATCGATGGGCCTGAATTTGAAATTTCGTTCAAAGTGCATCCTGGATCGAATAACGATTTTTACGACTCGCCAGACTGGGCCGCTGTTGTGTTTGGCGCGACGGAGAAGAACAAGTTTGTCAATGCCTCCGACGGTTTCGGCATCCTGTTCCGCAACGACGGGCGGGTGCAGGTCTTCGACGGGACAGCGGCCATATACGGAAGCCCGGAGATCGGCACCCTTCCCGAGGGTGAACTGGACGTGCGGATCACATCCAGCTCGATCAATTTTGCAGGCGCGCCAGCTACGGTCCGCATGTGGATCAACGGGGAGGAATCGCCACTCACCGGCTCGTCAATGGAGTACACAAAGCAGGGTGGTTTCCACGCGAACAACATCTCGCTGCTTGGCTACGGCACTGACCTCGAACACACGTTCGACGACTTTGAGGTGGTCGCTCACGCCTGTGTCTCGGCCACGGTGGCCAACTCTGACCTTGGTCCCGGCGACGACGCCACGCAAATCACTGTCAAGGTGCCAGTTGGCTTGATTGAGAACGGAGACGCCGTCGTCACGCTGACCAGCAGCGACCCAAGCGTAGCCATCCCCGATGACAACGCCGACGGCGCGATCACGCTTACTTTTGCCAAGGGAGGGCCAAACACCAAGACGGTGGACGTGGCGATGCTTGGCAGTGGCCAGGCGGCAGTCACCTTGTCGGTTGACTCGGGTTGTTGCATCGGCGACCCCATCTTTTTGACCAAGCGCTCGGCTTTCGTGGTGAATCCGAGTTTTGAGGCGCACCCGCCCGCCGCTGCTTTCCCTCACTATGGCCCGGTTGAGGGTTGGCCTGGTGCCAGTGGCGTGAACATCGGAGGGCCGTTCAACGACAACGGCATCACGCCGGACCGCAACCAAGTCGGCTTTGCTCAGGGTTCTCGAGCAGTAACCCAGACGATCACCGGGCTGAACCCCGCAAAACAGTACTGGCTGCAATTCCACTACAATCGGCGGGCTTGCTGCGGCGATTCTACCATCGACTTGATCGTTGAAATTGATGGTGAGGAGTTCGTGCGCCACGAGTCGATAAAGGCGGTGGGCAATGCGGGCTATCATAGTAAAACAGTCGTTTTCACCCCAGAAAGCGACACCGCTACGGTGGTGTTGCGGGGCGAGGCTGCGGGCGACGCCACAATGATCTACGACGCCGTTTCCATTGTCCAGCGTGACGAGGGCAACGTCATCGTGATGAACCCCAGCTTCGAATCCAGCGGTACGCCGCCTTGGCCCGGCTACATCCAGCCCAAGTCGATCGCCGGTTGGGTGGGTACTGGTAATTATGGCGTCAACTTCAACGGGCCCGGCCCATTCGCCAACAACGGCAAAGCGGAAGATCAGGATTTGGTCGCCTTTTTGCAGGGAGTCGGTTCGCTGAGCCAAATCATCTCGGGCTTAGTACCGGGCGAAAAATATGAGGTGCGTTTCGCCTGCAACGCCCGTGGCGGAAACTCGCCTACGCTCGTTGTCAAGGCCGACGACCAAGTATTGCTGGAGGAGTCAATCGCAGCCGTTGGCGGGGCAAACCCGTTCCTTGTGAAAACCGTTCGATTCACGGCTTCCGCCTCCGCGGTGAACCTGTCGTTTGCCCAAGCGGCGGCGGGGGACAACACGGTCATCCTCGATAACATCATGGTGACAGGTGCCTCCTCCATGCTTCCCTGCATCACTTCATCCGTTACTGAGTTGCAACTGACAGTGGGGCAGACTGGTACTGCCGTCGCGCTGACAATCCCTGAGGAGTTGATCGCCGATGAGGACGCCGTCCTCACCGTGACGAGTTCCGACCCGTCGGTCGTCAACATCACCGGCGCCTCCGATGGCAAACTGGAACTGAAGTTTGCCAGTGACGATGGTGAACTAACCCAGTCGTTTGAGGTCGAGGCTATTGGTCGAGGCAGTGCAGCGCTGGTTTTCTCCAATGCATACGGCGTCTGCTTCAACCCAGCCGGGGTGGAGGTGAACGTGAGTGGTTCGTTGATCCAGAATCCAAGTTTCGAGGATCATCCTCCGTCTGCCTCCTGGCCTCATTATGGCCCAGTTGGCGGATGGGAGGGCGGTTCCGGTGTCAACAACGCCGATGGGCCTTTTCAGGACAATGGAGTCATCCCCGATCGTATTCAGGTTGCCTTCACTCAAGGCTCAAGGAAGCTAAAGCAGTTAGTCGGCGGCCTCGAGGCAGGTCAGCAATACTGGTTGCAGTTTCACTACAATGTACGCAACTGCTGTGGTGGTACAATGGACTTGTCCATTCAGTTTGATGAGGAGGAACTCGATTACATCTCCGAAATCAGCGCAGTGGGTGTAGATGAACCGTATTATTATCATCACGTTGAGTTTGCGCCAGAGTCATCATCGGGGCAGTTGGTTTTTGAGGCCATCGCTGCGGGAGATGCCACGTTATTGCTGGATGGAGTGACATTGGTCAAGCGAACCGCGGACAATGTGGCCATCGTCAACCCCGGCTTCGAGGCCAGCGGTACGCCAGCTTGGCCCGGGTACATTCAGCCCGCGCCCATAAGCGGCTGGACGGCGACCGGCAACTACGGCGTCAACGTTTCCGGTCCGGGGCCTTTTGCGAACAACGGCATTAACCCAGAGCAGGACCGCGTCGCTTTCCTGCAGGGAGACGCCACCCTCACGCAAACCGTCTGGGAACTCGAGGATGGCGAGGCGTACCACCTCTCGTTTTACTTCAACGCCCGAGGCGGCAACAAGCCCACGCTCAACGTCAACGTCAACGGTGAGACCGCACTTGAGTACGAGGTCAACCCGGTGGGCGAGGCAGAGGCGTACTACCGCTACGTGTACAACTTCACCGCCGACTCGGACGTGGCCGAGATCACCTTCGCGCAGACCGCAGAGGGAGATAACACGGTGCTTCTCGACGACGTGCGACTGGGCAAGGGCAAGGGCACAGAGGTCGAGCTACCCAGTCCGGAAGAACCGGCCGCGCCGATCACCATGGCGCTTGGCCAAGGCTCAGACGCCACACTCACCCTGAGCTGGTCTGCAGACAAGACCGGCTGGGTGACACAGTACGCGGAAAAAGTGAACGGCCCCTGGCTGGACGCCGGCGCGGAGGCCACCGTCGAGGATGGTAAACTAGTCATCAAAGTGACTCCCGCCAAGACCGGGGCGCGTTTTTACCGCTTGTCGCACCCGTAAGGACTGGGCAGGGAACACGCTAACAAACTCAAACAGGCCGGGCATCCAAGCTCGGCCTGTTTTGTTGGCAAACTCAGCAAAAGTATTCGGCGCGGATTGACTGGCCGGAAGCGCTTAGGCAAACGCAGGATCACTTGCCGCCGATGGCGTAGAGAAATTCTCGGCGCTC
>JABGZB010000473.1 GCA_018674955.1 Verrucomicrobiota bacterium
GCAATTTTTTTGCTGAAATCTTTCATTATTTTGTAATTAATTTACTACCGTAACCAACCATGCTTGTTCCCAGTGCCATTTAAGAATGGGCGTGCTTGTCAGCAGAAGACATACCGACAATCATATTTTTCGTCAGAAAATTAAGAAACTTTATATATTTTTTTGTTTTACCGCGGTCTGCAGGCTGTTTTGGAACAAAATTTGCTTATGAAAGCTGTCAACATGTCGATATGGCAACTGGCGAGTCGGGTGGTACATTTTTGAGGAAGTCTTTTAGTTCTGAGTAACGATGAAACATCGATATAGAGGGCGTTTTTTGCATCTGCTGGCTATTTTGCCCCTAATCCAGCCGTCGGGTTATTGTGGTGCACCCCTTGAGTGGACGTTTACCACCGTCTCCCGCACCGTCTGGAGCAAGGGGGAAATCGTGGCTTCCCCCTCCGTGGGACAAAACGACCTGGTTTATTTCGGGGCAAAGGATTACACCTTCTATGCCGTCGATTCAGCCAAGGGCAAGTTGGCCTGGAAATACCGCACCCACGGGGCCATCTCCTCCTCCGCCGCAATTGATGACAACTCAGTCGTTTATTTCGGTTCAGAAGACAGTTTTGTCTACGCGCTCAACGGAGACAATGGGGAACTGGATTGGAGATTCGAGACCGGGGGCAAAGTCAGGTCATCCCCCGCGCTGAGCAACTTGGGCATCCTGTACGTGGGATCGGATGACAAGAATGTTTACGCTCTTGATACCGCCGACGGCACCAAGCTCTGGAAGTTCACCACGGGGGGCAAGGTGTCGTCCTCCGTTGCGCTTGCCGAGGGCTTGTCCATCTTTTTTGGGGCGGAAGACGGCTTCATCTATTCGCTGGATGCCGACACCGGGGAAAAAAAATGGGCGTACAGGACGGCGGGTAAAATAACCGCTTCCCCCGTCGTGGGGCATAACAACTCCATCCTCGTCGGCTCCGAGGACAACTACATGTACTGCCTGAACGGCAGGACCGGGAAACTGAAATGGCGAACCCTCCTGAACGGCCCTGTCAACTCGTCGGCTGCAATCGGGCCTTCCGGCAGAATCATCGTCGGGGGAGGGGGCGACGAACTCTACCAGTTGAATCCTGTCGATGGTAGCATTGTCCAGCGGTACAAGGCGCGCGGCGCCATTGTTTCGTCCCCCGCTGTTGGCAAAAATGGCATCATCTATTTTGGCTCCAACGACAGGAGGGTTTATGCCGTGGATCTCAGTGGCGAAATGGTCTGGTCCCACCAGACTAGTGGCAGGGTAGTTTCCTCACCCGCCATTGGGCCGGATGGCGCAGTGTACGTCGGATCTGAGGATCACAAACTGTACGCCTTCAAAAGCCAGCCCGGCTTGGCCAAGTCCGGCCCCGCCATTTCCTCATGGCCCATGTTCGGGAAAAACAGCAGACGCCTGCCCGGGCTGATTGAGGAAGATAACGAGACGGCTCCCCACATTGTTTTTCAGCCCCAGTCCCAAACCCGGCCGCTTGGCCAACAGGTGGCGCTCATTGCGGAAATCCACGGGCAGGGGCCGTTCCAATACCAGTGGTACAAGGACGGCGAGCCGATCGTCGGCCAAACCCAGCCCATGCTGTCGATCGGCGAGGCAACTAACGACGATACCGGCGACTATTTTGTAAATATCGAAAATCAGTTTGGCCTCACGCGTAGTTTCCCGGTCACCCTCACCATCAAGCCGCCCAAGCCGGCCCAGATCGTATTGAACCCGAAACCGCTCAAAGCCGAGTACGGCCAGACCATCCAGTTGAAGGTTACCGCAAGAGGCTCCGGCACGGTGACTTTCGAGTGGCTGAAGGACGGGGCATCACTGGACATCGCCCAGGACAGGATCGAAATCCTCGATGACTATTCACCGATCGAGGGTTACTATTCCATCTTGACGCTGAAGTCCCTCCAAACCAACGACGAGGGATTGTACAGCGTCGTCGCCTCAAATCAGTACGGCAAGATGGAGAGCACTGTGGCGAAACTTTCCGTTGACCCTTCCCACTTGTTCAAGTTTTCCATCACCAGCCTTGAGGATGACGGCTACTTGAAAATTGAGGCGGTCGGCCCCATCAACCACAAAGTTGTCATTCAGGAATCCACAAATTTTCTGAAGTGGAAAGATATGCTGACCATCCCGCTGAGCAAGCCGTTGCCGCCTGCGGACGACTCAAGCGGGCAGCCCGACCTCGGCTTGGCGGAACTGCGACTGCCGGTGCTTCCCGTCGGGGAAGATTTGGAACAGAAAAAAGTCGAGATAGCCGTTCGACTCAGCAAGCTGGCGATCGCAAAATGGATTAGTGACGAGCAGGGCATTGAGGTCGATCCCGACAGCCTCGAGGTCGAGTTGATTTTCATCCTCTCCCGCGATGATACCCGCGAACAACAACTCAAGCAGGGCTACCCCCTTGACCCCAATCATCCCGAAGTTTTAAAGCGCCTCGAAAAAGGACGATTCTTCCGCTTCAAACTCATCGAGGCCCTCGCCCCCGCGCCGTAACTTTACCCCCGCGCAATTTTTTTGGCCAAGCCGTTGACCACGGTGTAGGCTGCCGCTCGTGAACTTCATTCGGCTCGTTTCGTTTTTGGCCTTGGCCTCGACTGCCGTGGCGGACGACTCCGCCGCTTGGCCAAGCTACCGCGCCGGGATGGGCCGCGCCGGTTATTCGAATCAGGCGCTCTCCTTTTCAGCGACGGAGACTTGGCGGCGCGACCTTCCGGCACCCAGCCCGGCCTGGACCACCCCGGCGCGGCGCAGCTATTGGCAGCAACTCGAGGGCATCCAACCCCGCGTGACCGGCGACTGGGCCAACCACCCGATCGCCGACGCATCGCGCGTTTGGCTTGGCTCCAGCGCGGACGACACCGTCCGTTGTCTCGACGCTCAAACCGGCAAACTGCAGTGGTCGTTCGTGGCTGATGGGCCGGTGCGCTACGCGCCGGTGCTCGCGGACGGACGGCTTTTTTTTGGGAGCGACGACGGCAGCGTTTACTGTGTTGAGGCCGCTACAGGCCGCTTGGTCTGGCGCGAGCGGCTTGGTCCGCGCGACTGGCGCATCCCCGGTAATGGCCGGATGATTTCGCTTTGGCCGGTGCGCACCGGTCTCGTGGTGGATGCCGGTGTCGTTTACGCGGCCGCTGGGTTGTATCCGTCACAGGGCGTGCACGCCGCCGCGCTAAGCTCGACGGATGGCTCGACGGTTTGGCGGCAGAAACTCGACGTTTCGCCGCAGGGCTATTTGCTGGCGTCGCAAACGATGCTGTTCATCCCGACCGGCCGCGGTAACCCCATTGGGCTGGATCGCAATACGGGCCGCTTGGCCAAGACCTTCGCTGGCGCGGGCGGCGCATTCGCGGTGCTGCTCGAGGGCGAGCTTTTCTCCGGCACCGGCAACGACGGCACGCTCACGGCCAACCCGGTTAAGTCGTCCGGCAGCCTTGCCACGTTCAAGGGCAACGCCTTGGCCGCCTCGCCCCGGCTCAGTTTTTTGCTGGATGAAAACGGCGTCCGCGCGATCGACCGGCAGGCGTATCGCCGCGCGAGCGCCGACTCCAAGCGCGCCGCCAAGCGTATCGAGTCGCTGAAGGCCGAACTTAAAAAACCGAGCCTGTCGCGTGAACGCCGCGCCGGGTTGCAACGCCAGTTGGGCGAACTCGGCGGAACGCTCGACGACGCCAAGCGGTCGAAGGCGGCGACGGAGCAATGGAAACTGAGCGCGTCGGGCCGGCGCGCCATCATCGCCTTAGCCAACTGCGTCGTGCTGGGCGGCGACGGGCTTGTCGAGGCGCGCTCGCTGGCGGACGGCGCGGTGCAATGGTCGGCCAAGGTCGATGGAGCGGCTCGTGGTTTGGCATTCGCCGGGGGGCGGTTGCTCGTCAGCACCGACAACGGCGCGCTTCATTGTTTCTCCACCGCTGCCGCAGTGAAAACGGTTTCTGAAAACACAGCGCTGGCGACGTTGCAGACAGTCTTGGCCAAGCGCTTGGCCAAGGCGGCGAGCACGACCCAAGGTTGGGCACTGGTCACCGATGTTGTCGATGGCCGGCTGTGTGCGTCGCTCGCGGAGCAGACGGAGTTGAGCATTATCGGTGTGAGTGCGGACGCCGGGAATATCGCCGCAGCGCGGGAGCGTTTGGCCAAGCGCGGGCTTTACGGCCGTCGAGTGTCGGTTCATCTAGCCGATGGAGGCGCGTTGCCGTTCACTGATTATTTTGCCAACCTCATCGTCTCCGAGTCGGCGTGGCTTGGCCGAGGGTCGAGCCGCTTGGCCAAGGGCGAACGGGAGCGTTTGCTGCAGCCGCACAACGGTGTTGCTTGGCTGGAGCCGGACGCCGCGCCGTACCGCGCCAGCGGCCTGGCCGGCGCGGGCGAGTGGACGCACCAGTACGGCAACCCGGCCAACACCTGCAATAGTGGCGACTCAATCGTGCACAGCGATCTTGTACTGCAATGGTTCGGCGGCCCCGGCGCGGCTCCGATGGTGGACCGGCATTTGCGCGCGCCCGCGCCGCTCGCCGCGGAGGGCAAGCTGATCATCCCCGGCGAGAATCTCGTGATCGTGGTGGACGCCTACAACGGCACCGAGCTGTGGCGGCTGCCGCTGCCCGACTCGCAGCGTTACTCGATGCCGTACGACGCCGGCTACATGTCGGTGAACGCCGGCCGGCTCTGCGTGGCGGTGGCGGACGAGGCGCGGCTGATCAACCTTGCCAGCGGTGAAGTGGAGCGGACGTTTCCCGTGTCGGCGTTCGTGCCGGGGGAGCAGCGGCACTGGGGGCACGCGGTGCTGACGTCCAAGCGCGTTTTTGGCACGGCACAGCGCACGACCGCGTCGCGCACGAAGCCAAGCCGCGGCCTGATCAGCGCCGACTACAACAACAACCAGTCGATGGTGACTGGCACGCACCTGTTCTCCGCGCCGCTCAAGGGAAGCCGGCTTGGTCTGGGCAAATGGACGCACGACGGCGGCACGATTTTGAACCCGACCATCACGCTGAACGGTGGTCGCGTGTTTTTCGTCGAGACGACCAAGCCGGTGACTGGCAGCGGCCGGCACTCGCTCGACGCGCTCCGAAAAGCTGGCCTGCAAATCGTCTGCCTCGACGCGGAAACCGGCGGTCGGCTTTGGGCGCGGCTGGTGGACAACGGCTTGGAACAGAGTCGCAGTATTTTGTTTTTGGCGTCATCGGGGGAACTTCTGATCGCGACCGGCAGCCATCTTGGCGCGGGCAACGACACGGAGTACCGCGTGCATTGTTACTCGGCCAAGTCGGGCCACGAACTTTGGTCGGCGAGTCATTTGAAGGGGAAACCCGGCGCGTTCACGCACGGCGAGCAGGTGCATCACCCGGTGATCCTCGGCGACCGGCTGATCGCAGAGCCGGCGATTTACGAATTGGCCACCGGCAAACGGCTTGGCCCGCTGGACATGCCAGCGAACTGGAACCTGAAACGGCCGGGGCACAGTTGCGGCACGCTAACCGGCGCGGGCGACTGCCTGTTTTTCCGGGCGGCCAATCCGACGGTGCTCGACCTCGGCAAGTCGGCGGCCGATCGGTTCCAGGCCCTCGCGCCGACGCGGCCCGGTTGCTGGATCAACATCCTCCCGGCGCAAGGATTAGTGCTGATCCCTGAGGCCAGCTCCGGCTGCGTCTGCCATTTCTCACTGCAAACCTCAATGGCTTTCCGGCCAAGGCGTCAAGGCGAAGTCAAATAACACCTGGCCAAGCTGGCTTGTCGATACGCAGGTACGGCTGTTTTTGATGTTCATTTTTCTGTGAATTTCTTCAAGGTGCGCGTCGGGAATTATCCCGTCCAAAAATGAAATCATTTTTTCTGCTGCTTACATGTGCCGTGATGGCGGTCAACGCGACCCATGGTGACGCCGCCGCGCCCAAGCGCCTCAAGCCGACGCCGTGGCACTTGATCGATACCTGGTGGAACCTCGGGCAGGATCACGAGTTTGAGAGTTACTCGATCGATGTCACGATCAGCGATGAGGTGCCGGCGTCGATTAATTTATACATCGCCCCGATCGGCTTGGGGCACCTGAACAAGACGCCCTTCTACGGCGGAATCCAGACGCAGGCCGACGGCTACCAGAAAAAGGATCGGCGGCTGCGCAAGATCGGCCCCGGTTATCTGATGTCGATGTGGGGGCAGCGCGGTCACGATGCGATCCGGCCGTCGCAGGGTGGCTACTGTCAAAGTTCGGGGCACGAGGGCGACTTCGTCAGCGTGCGCCGGCCCCACGCCTGGACCAAGGGCCGCTACACGTACCGTATCACTCGGATGGATCGGGAGGTCGTCGACGGCAAGCCGCAAACCTGGGTTGGGGCGTTTGTCTATTCGCATCAGAAGGACGAAAACATTTTCATCGGTGCCCTGCGTTTCCCTGGCGAGAAGCTGGTGCTTTCGCAGCGAGTGGCCAACTTCGTCGAGATATACGGGCGCGTGATTCCGGTGGAGAAAATCCCGCAAGTAACGGTCACGTTCAGCAATCCGACGGTCAACGGCAACTCGGTGAAGGACGCCACGGCGTTCGCGGTTTACCCGGACGGCGTTCCCGATTACGCCAATGCCATTGGGAAGAACGGGGCGCTGGTGATTCGGGTCGGTGAAAAGGTGATGAACCGAACCAAGCGCCGGGTCGGGCTACTGCCCCCTGAATAAACCGGCTAAGCGCTTGGCCGGGCGCGGGGTCAGTGCGTGGTGTGGTGGTAGTGTTTGCGATAGTCCTTCGGTGCAAAGCCGGTTTCGCGCTTGAAGAAGCGGGTCAGTTCCTCCGGGCTTTCGAAGCGCATCTCACGAGCGACTTGGCTGATTTTGTTACTCGTGTTTTTCAGTAGTGTCTGTAGCCGGGCCAATCGGACGCGCTTGATTTCCTCCTTGGGCGTGTGGCCCATCTGCTTCAGAAAATTTTTGTTGAACCCCGAGTGGGACAGCCGGCTTTGCGAGACGATCTCGGAAACTCGAATTGGGTAAACCGGCGCCCGGCTCCGGATGTAATGCACCGCCTCGGCCACGACGGGGTCGTCCACGGCGAGGGTGTTGGTGGACTCGCGCGCAACAAGCTCGTGGATGGGGATTGGCATCACGTAATTGTCGGCGACTCTGGCCCCGCGCATCATCGAGGAGAGTAGGCTCGCCGCTTGGTAGCCGACGCGCTCGCCGGGGTACGCCACGCTGGAGAGCGGAGGGGTGCAGATCTGGCAGAACACTTCGTCGGCGTTGGTGCCCATCACGGCGACCTCCTCCGGCACGAGGATGTCCAACTCATTGCAGATGCGGATGATATTGCTGCCGAGCATGTCGTCCTTGGCGAAGATACCGATCGGCTTGGGCAGGCGCTGCAATTCCTGAATGATGTTTTTCCGCACGTTCACCCAGCGTCCCTCCCACGGCAGGTTGTCCGGCTCGAACTGGGTGTTGATGCACTCAAAACCAGCCTCAGCAACTCGCCGCTCGAATGCCTGGCCGCGCGCGAGGGAGTAGGCGCGCGAGGGGTCGCCCCAGTAGGAGAAATGCCGCAGGCCAAGCGTCAATAAGTGTTGCGCCGCCATCCGGCCGATCTCCGCGTTGTCCGGGATGACGGTGGGAAAACCTTTCTCGCGGCACTCGGTGCTGAGATTGACGACTGGGATGCCTCGGCGTTTGAACGCCGCGGCCTCCTCCTCGGAATGGCGGAAGAGAATCAGCCCGTCGCCGTTCCAGTTTTCGTCGATGACCATCGGCGCCATCTCGTTGGTGGAATCGACGAGTGTCTGGATGCGCCACTGCTCGCGGTTACGGATGAACTCGACGATACCATGGAAGATCGGCCGGGTGAACGAGGCCCACGACGGCACGCGAATCCCCACGACCGGCATCCCGTTTTTGCCGGAAACTTCCCCGTTGGATTTGCGTGTCATCGCCTTGGCCAAGCGGCTCACTCCTTGATGGTGACCGGCCGGTCGTCGCGGTTTTTCAACAGTGCCTGTATGGCGGTCTCCATCAACTGCCGGTCGGGGTCGATCAGGACGGCGTCGCCGGTGGCGTCGCCGGGGAGGTCGTTCCATTGGGCGATGGCGCGCTTGGCCAAGCGGGCGCGTTCCGACTCGGGCGCGATGAAGTCGAACTCGAACGTCCCGAAGCCGGGCTGTTGCTTGAGGCTTTCGTTGGCGATGTGGCGCACCACGCCGTACGGGTCGTCGAGTAGTCGGGCAAGATGCGGCGCGAGCCAGCCGCCGCCAGAGGCGTCGAGGGCTGGTTGCCAGCCGGCGTGCCATGCGGCGATGGCGCGTTGGGCGGCGTGGCCCTTGAGCAGCCAAAGCAGTGCGGCGGAGGTGCGCCGTTGCTCGGCGCTCAACGGCAGCGGCTCGTGGCCGTAGCGCTTGGCCAACTGCTGCTGCGTCCAGTCGAGCGTCCGGTCGAGGTGGCAGAGGTTGCAGGCGTTGGGCACTCCGTGGCGAATGCTGCGCTTGGCCGAGGGGGATTGGACCTGGTGATTCCGGATCGCGCCGAGCAGCGCATAGGTCGTGTGCGGCATGTGGCAGTTGAGGCAGTTGCTGCCGTTGGAGTCTGGCTTGTGAAACGTGTGTTGCTCGATCTCGGTGGTGTACTCCGGCCCGGCGTGGCACTCGACGCAGGCTGCGTTGCCGCGCATGTCCGGTTTGAGTTGGTCGACCGGGTCGCTGTGATGCATCGAGTGGCACGACATACACGACATCTTGCCCTTGGTGTAGCAGGCGCTCACCCGCATGGCGGTGAATTCGCGGCCACCGGCAAGGATCGTGCCGTCGTCCCACCAGCGTTCGCGGAAGAATCCGCGGTTTTTCTGAAGTTCCTCCTGCCGCATCGGCGTGGGTGCAGGGCCGGGGTGCTGGATGTAGTAGCGGATGAGGTGGATGTCGTCGCCGGGGCGGTACCCTGGGCCGTTGCGGGCAAACTCGTTACCCGCTTTTTCATCTTGGTAAATGTAAACGCCGTGACACTGGCCGCAGATTTGGCTGGATCGCTTGTGATCGAGCTTGGCTGGGTTGACGACCTTGGCGGCCGGGCCGTCGCTGAACTGTTCCGCGTAGCGGGCAAGCGGTGTGCGGTAATGGTCGGCGTGCCCGGCGGCGGGGCCGTGGCAGGCCTCGCAGGAGATGCCCAGTTCGGCGGTGCGCGTATCGAATGTGTTTTTGCCCACGAGGCCGGGGTTGCCGGCAGTGCTGTGGCACTTGATGCAGTGGTGGTTCCATTGAGAGATCATGCGCTTGCTGTTGGGCGCTGTCATGAAGGCGTTGTCGCGCGGGATCCATTGCTGCTCCTTGGGCAGGTAAACCAGCGGCAGGGTCTGTAGCAGGTTGCCGTACTTGGTTTCGTTCGTCTGGGTTTGAGTATTCCGCACGCTGCCCTCGACCCAGTAGGTTTGATAATGGTGAGAGCCGGTGGTCATGACGACTTGCTTGTTGACTCGCGGGACACTACGCAGGTCGAGCATCGACAGTACGCCGTTGGTGCGGATCTGGTAGGTGTGATCGTTGATGCGCCGCCCGGTCTCGACGGCTTTCATGATGATCTCGGGATCGGGCATCTGCGCCCAGTACTGGTCGTTGGTTTGGTAGACGCGATACAGGAGGCCGCCGGACACGACCTCGGTGCCGTCGAACCGACCCATGACGGAGTTTGTGCCGGCGAGTTGGGTCATCGTGCGGTGAAAACTCTTGTGCCAACTGTCGTATTGCGAGGGGTGGCAGGCGCGGCAACTGGCCGACGATGTGTAGCCCTTGGTTTTATCCTGCCTCGGGGTCAGAGCTAGGAGCGCCTGCCGCTCAGATTGCCGAGTCGAACTGGCCTTGCCAAAGACCAAGCCGAACAGGATCGCCGCCACGATGGCCAAGGCTAAAGCCGTCCAGCCCAAGCGCTTGCCCAAGCGCGGTAGTTGATCTGTTGCAACCTGTTCCGGCGTGGTTTTCACTGTGAATGCGTGACAAACGATACCGTTGGCGAGCCGAGAGGTGCAAGCTCAAGGCTGGAAAAGTGTTAAAAATGCCAGATTTTGTATTCAAAATGCAAGGGAAAAATTTCTCGATTGTGACAGACTCCTGTTTATTATTCAAAATCCGTTTGCGCCTTGATTGCTGTTTTACGGGACACTTAACGATTTCCACCATGAAAAAACAACCTACGATCAAAACCTTTGTCGGAGCAGTGCTGTTTGCGCTGCTGTCTCAGTCCACCCTTTTGGCGCAGGACGCCCACGTGAGTCTGTGGAACTTCGACAGCGGCGATCTTTCCGCCACTGCTGGAGCGGACATGGAATACATGGAAGACACCGGCGACTTGGTGACATTCGGAACCACGGAGGCGTTGGGGCTCCCGGCCGTCGGCGGTGAGGTGGCCAACGTCATCCAGATTCCCAAGCTCGTAACGGGGCAGGGCTTGCTGGCGACCCTGCCGGAGGACTCCAACGGTGAGGGTGACTTGGTCAACAACTGGACTGCCATCATGGATGTCTACTATCCCGTGGGGTCGGCCGGAAAGAAGAGAAGCCTGATCGACGTCGTCACCGCTGAGTGGGTGGCCGGCGCGGCTGACGCTGAATTTTATGTCAGCGCTGCCAATGCGGTTGGCACCTCTGGTCTTGATTTCGGCAACGTGACACCCGGCGAATGGCATCGTATCGCCATCGCGATCAACATCGAGGGATTGTGGGGCAAGGTTTACATCGACGGACAACACGCCGGCAGCCTGACTGCGCCGGAGGACAGCCTCGACGGCCGCTGGTCGCTGGACACGGCGTTTGAGCAGTTTGTGACTTTTTTCAATGACGACAACAACGAGTCGGAAGAGGTGTTCGTCAGCAGTATTCAGCTTCGGTTTGAGACGCTGAACTCAGGGCAAATTCTGGCCCTAGGTGGCGCGGCGGCGGCCGGTGTGCCGGAGGAACTTCCACCGGTTCCCTCCTTTGTCGATCAATGGACACCGTCCGGCAAGTATGCCAAGGCGGACACCGCTTTGAGCGTGGTGATCAACTCGGGCGACACGACCATCAGCAACACTTCAATCTCTCTGACGCTTAACGGCGTGGCAGTTGCCACCGATATCGCCAGTGCGGATGGTACTCTCACGGTGACGGCATCCGGTGCGGCTGCTCTGGCCTCGGGCGCCAAGTACGAGCTAGCACTGACCTACACCGACAGCGTAGCGGGCGAGCAGACCCAAAACCGGAAATTTGAGGTACCCGTTTACTTTGAGGATTTTGACAGTGTCGAACTCGGTCCGAATGTGGACGAGTTGGCTGTCGATAATGAGTTTGCTTGGACCCGGATCGGCCCGGAAGGGTGGACGGTGGACGCCTCCGGAGTGCCAGGCAACAGCGAGGATCATGTGGGATACGTCGCGGACGAGGACGAGGACGGTTTCCCGGACAACGACGGTGTCACCGAGTGGGCCGGCTGGAGTTTTGCTGATTTCAACTGGTGGGTGCAGGTGGCTGGCGACCAGTCGCGTTCTTCGTTCAGCCTTGCCAGGAATGTTGTGGCGGTGGCCGACCCCGACGAGTGGGATGACAAGGCGCATGCCGATGGGGCTGCCAACGGCTGGTACAAGACGTTCATGACCACCCCGGAGATCGATGTTTCCGGCATCACCGCAGGGACGCTGTTTGCGAACTTCCACTCGAGCTGGCGTCCGGAGTTCGATGGGAACTACCATCAGGAAGGCTATATACTGGCCAGCTACGACGGGGCGGAGCCGGTTGAGATTTTGACGTGGGTGTCGGACCAGGCGTCCGCCAACTACCACGATCACAACCAGAATGAAGTCGTGACGCTGCCGCTGAACAACCCGGACGGTTCGCAAAAACTCCAGCTAACCTTCGGCATGCGCGAGGCCGGCAACGACTGGTGGTGGGCGATCGACAATCTCGTCATCAATGCCGGCGTTGTGCCGCCGCTGATCGCGACGCAGCCAACCGGAACCGAGGTTAGCGAGGGCGAGGCCTTCGCGCTTTCAGTGGTTGCCGAGGGCGGCGAGCCGCTTAGCTACCAGTGGTACAAGGACGGCGTAGTGATTGATGGCGCGACCAGCGCGGACTTTGCGGTTGGCCAAGCGAGCGTGGCGGACGCCGGTAAATACAGCGTCAAGATCACCAACGAAGGCGGTGACATCACCAGCGGTGATGCATTTGTAGGTGTGCAGGCCAGCTTGGGCATCACCATTTGGAGTGAAGACTTTGAGGGGCTAACGCTTGGCCCGAACGTCGACGAGGGTGTGGCCGGTGATGCGGTCTGGACCAAGACCGCGCCCGACGGCTGGGTCATCAACGACGAGGAAGTCCCCGGCACGTGGGCCTGGCAGGGCATCGACGATGAGGAAGGCCACCCGGAGAATGACGGCGTCACCGAGTGGGCCGGCTGGAGTTTCGCCAACGCCAAGTGGTGGATACAAACCGCTGGAGACCAGCGGCGTTCGGAATTCAAAAAAGCCATTGGTACTGCCGCAGTTGCCGACGGTGACGAGTGGGACGATTTACCCCGTGAGGGCGGCAACATGTTCACCTTCATGACCACCGGGGACATCGCTATTGACGGTATCATGGAGAACTCGCTTGTTTTCCGTTTCCATTCCAGTTGGCGGCCCGAGGTGGTCCAAACAGCTACCATTGAGGCGACCTTCGATGATGGCGATGCGATCGAGATAATGCGCTGGGAATCCGAGGGTGGTGACGCCGAATTTTATCACGACCACGAAGTTAACGAGACAGTTAACATTCCGATAAACAACCCCGCCGGTGCCAAGACAGTGAAACTGACAATCGCTTACCTCGATGCGGGTAACAACTGGTGGTGGGCTATTGATAATCTCATTCTTGCCGGCGAACCGGAGCCGATCTTTGCGGAGAACTTCGACAGTCTGGAGTTGGATGCGTTCGAGTCCTCAAGTGAGACGGGCGGTGACGGCACCGACTGGACCGCTGACACGCCGACTGGCTGGGTGATGACAAGGGCTGATGACCACGGTCCAACGGCCGACGGCGACGCAGTGAAGGAGTTCGATGGCTGGACGTTTATGGATCCGGTTTCATGGAACGCAACGGCTGGTCAGGATCGTGCTGAGTTCACCAAGGGTACCGGAGTGATCGCGGTGGGTGACTCGGACGAGTACGACGACTTGGCCGACGCCAAGTTCAACGCCTCGCTCTCCACCCCGGCCTTCAGCCTTGATGGCGTGGCCGCAGGCACAGCGATTCTTGTTTATGATTCAAGTTGGAGGCAGGAGCCGCAGAACGGCACCGTGTCAGTTTCATTTGATGGTGGCGACCCGATCACGCTGCTGACGCTGACTCCGGATACGCCAACCGCCTACAACGAGACAGTCACTCTGCCTCTTGGCAATCCTGATGGGGCTAGTAATGCGGTGATCACCTGGGATCATCAAGGTCACAACAATTGGTGGTGGGCGATCGACAATATTAAGGTGACCGTCGGCAAGGCACCGGCTGGTATCGTGACACAGTTGACCGGTCTCGAGGCGACAGAGGGTGATGGGGTCAGCTTCAAGGTTGAGGCCAACGGCGACGAGCCGATCTTTTACAAGTGGTTCAAGGGTGACATGGAGATTGCCGGTGCCGAGGGTCCGGTGCTTGAGTTGAGCAACGTGTCTGAGGAGGACGCCGGTTCTTACACTGTGGAGGTCAGCAACTCGGCTGGTTCGGCCACCAGCAACCCGGCGAGCTTGGCCGTGTTGCTCAAGCCGGGCTCGACCTTGGTTTTCGCTGAGAACTTTGACAGCCTTGAGCTTGGCCCGTTTGTCTCCGACAGCGAGTCAGGTGGTGACGGCACTGACTGGACCGCAACCGCTCCGGCCGACTGGGTGACCGCCCAGGCCGACGACCACGGGCCGACCGATGGTGGTGACGATGTGGTTGAGTTTGATGGATGGACATTCCTTGATCCTGTGTCGTGGAATGCCACGGCTGGCCAGGCGCGTGGGGAGTTCACCAAGGGCACCGGTGTGGTGGCCGTGGGCGACTCGGACGAGTACGATGACAAGGCCGACGCCAAGTTCAACGCCTCGATCTCCACCCCGGCGATCAGCATCGCGGGGATTGATCCCGGTTCGCTCATTCTCAAGTACGACTCGAGTTGGCGGAAGGAACCGCAGAACGGAACGGTGAGCGTTGCGTATGACGGCGGCGATGCCGTCACGCTGGTGACACTCACCCCGGACACGCCGACCGGGTACAATGACACTGTGACCGTTCGGCTGGACAATCCCGAGGGAGCTTCGAGCCTGGTCATCACCTGGGATCATCAGGGCCACAACAACTGGTGGTGGGCCATCGATAACATCGAGATCACCGGCGAGTTGCAGCCGATCTTTGCCGAGAACTTTGACAGCCTTGAGCTTGGCCCGTTTGTATCCGACAGTGAGTCGGGCGGCGACGGCACCGACTGGACCGCCACGGCACCCGAGGGTTGGGTCATGGTGCTTGGGGATGATCATGGTCCCACAGATCCCGCCAATGTTGATGATGTGGTCGAGTTCGATGGGTGGACCTTCGTGGATCCGGTATCGTGGAATGCCACGGCTGGCCAGGCCCGCGCCGAGTTCACCAAGGGCACCGGCGTGGTGGCCGTGGGCGACTCGGACGAGTATGATGACAAGGCTGACGCCAAGTTCAACGCCTCTCTCTCCACGCCAGCAATCAGCCTAAACGGAGTGCAGGCGAGCTCGCTGGTTGTGCGATATGACTCAAGTTGGCGGCAGGAACCGCAAAGCGGCACGGTCAGCATCTCCTACGATGGCGGCGATCCGGTGACGCTTGTTACGCTCACGCCAGACACGCCGACCGCTTACAACGAGACGGTCGTTCTGAACGTCGATAATCCGGCGGGTGCGAACTTTGCGGTCATCACGTGGGATCATCAGGGCCACAACAACTGGTGGTGGGCCATTGATAACATTGTGGTTTATTCTACCGCGCCCGTGGAACCGTCCCTTCCGGATAACCACTACCTAGTTGAGGATTTTGACAGCCTAGAGCTGGGTCCGTTTGAGAGTGGTACGGAATCAGGCGGCGACGGCACTGATTGGACTGCAACGGCTCCAAGCGGCTGGACAATGGTGCTAGGCCCGAACCACGGTCCAACGGCAGGTGGTGATGCTGTGAAGGAGTTCAACGGCTGGACCTTTATGGATCCGGCTTCTTGGAATGCCACGGCTGGTCAGGATCGTGCACAATTCACAAAAGGCACCGGAGTGGTGGCCGTGGGTGACTCGGATGAATATGACGATGCGGCCGATGCCAAGTTTGACGCCGCTCTATCCACCCCGGCATTGAATGTTGCCGGCGCAGCGGCGGGTTCGCTGTATGTCACCTACGACTCGAGTTGGCGCCAGGAGCCCCAGCAGGGCAAGGTGCTCGTCTCCTTCGATGGCGGCGAACCGGTCGTGTTGCTGGAGCTGACGCCGGACACACCGACCGCCTACAACGAGACGGTTACCCTTGCTCTTAACAATCCCGAGGGAGTCAATTCCGTGGTGGTCACGTGGGATCATCAGGGGCACAACAACTGGTGGTGGGCCATCGACAACGTCAGCGTCTACGCCAAGGCGGTGTTGCCGGAAGGTTACTACTTCGTGGAGAACTTCGACGACCTGGAGCTTGGCCCGTTTGTCTCCGACAGCGAGTCGGGTGGTGATGGCACTGACTGGACTGCTACTGCTCCCGCAGACTGGGTGCAGGCTACCGGCGAGGGCCACGGCCCGACAGCCGGCGGCGATGTTGCTGTCGAGTTCGACGGATGGACCTTTTTGGATCCGGTCTCGTGGAACGCTACGGCTGGCCAGGATCGTGTGATGTTCACCAAGGGCACCGGAGTGGTGGCCGTAGGTGACTCGGACGAGTATGACGACAAGGCCGATGCCAAGTTCAACGCTTCCCTGTCCACACCCGCAATTGACATATCGGGTGCCTCAGCTGGCTCGTTACTCCTAACCTATGACTCTAGTTGGAGGCAGGAGCCTCAGAGCGGCAAGGTGCTGGTGAGCTACGACGGTGGTGAGGCGGTTACGCTGCTTGAGCTGACGCCGGACACACCAACCGCCTACGATGAGAGCGTGGAACTGGAGCTGAACAATCCGGAAGGCGCCAGCAGCGCGGTCATCACGTGGGATCATCAGGGTCACAACAACTGGTGGTGGGCGATCGACAACATCGCCGTCAAGGCCAAACCGGTGGGACCGGGTCCGGACGATCCGGCGGTCGTCACCGACAAGGCAACCTACTTGAGTGGTGAAGACATTACGGTCAACTTCCGTAATGGCCTCGGCAATCCCAAGGATTGGGTCGGGATTTACAAGCCTGAAGGAGTCCCGGGCGATGTGGGCAGCACCAAGTGGTCTTACGTGAGCGGAAGCACCACCGCCGGCGAGGGCCTGACCGACGGCGCCATCATCTTTGCCGGCGGACTGCCGGCCGGCAGCTATGTGGCCCGCTTCTTTGAGAACGACGGTTACACCCAGATTGCCGATGCGGCGGCCTTCACCGTGGTGGATCCTCCCAGTGTCACAACCAGTAGGGCCAAGTTTGCGGCTGGATCGCCGATCACCGTCAACTTCAATAGCGGTCCCGGAAATCCAAAGGACTGGGTAGGGCTGTACCGTCCGGATATGACACCGGGTGATGTAGGCAGCTTGAAGTGGACCTATGTAAGCGGTACCCAAACGGCCGGTGATGGCTTGACTGATGGATCGGTCACCTTGGAAGGACTTGATGCGGGTGATTATTTTGCCATTTTCTTTGAGAATGACGGATACACCCAATTGGCCAAGACCTCATTCAGCGTTGTTTCTGAGGACGGAATCTTCTATGCAGAAAATTTCGACAGCCTGGAACTGGGTCCATTCGTTTCCGACAGTGAGTCGGGTGGGGATGGCACCGACTGGACTGCGACAGGACCCGAGGGTTGGGTCATAGCGCTTGGGGATGATCATGGCCCGACAGCCGATGGAGATGACGTAGTCGAGTTTGACGGTTGGACATTCCTTGATCCGGTATCTTGGAACGCCACTGCCGGTCAGGATAGAGCCCAGTTTACCAAGGGCACGGGCGTGGTGGCCGTGGGTGACTCGGACGAGTATGACGACAAGGTGGATGCCAAGTTCAATTCGTCACTGTCCACGCCGGAGATTGACATCAGCGGTGCGGCGGCAGGTTCGCTGGTTCTGACTTACGACTCGAGTTGGAGGCAGGAACCGCAGCAGGGCAAGGTCACGGTGGCATTTGATGGCGGCGATGCCGTCACGCTGCTGGAACTGCCCCCGGACACCCCGACCGGCTATAACGACACCGTCTCGCTGAGTCTTAACAATCCAGCTGGAGCGAGCACGGCAGTTGTCACATGGGATCATCAGGGTCACAACAACTGGTGGTGGGCCATTGATAACATCATGGTGACTGGTGAAAGTGGATCTTCCGGAGTGGATGGTCTTTCCTCACTTGTTACAGGTTTATCAACCCAGGCGCTTGATTCATTGGTAGCCCACTATGATGGCAAAACTGGAGTAGAAACTGATGGAGCATCTGTCGTTTCATGGACCCCGATTGATGCGAATGGTGATTCTCTGGATGGCATGATCGTTACTTCAACTCAAAAGGGCGGCGGTGCGCCGGAACTCATCACGTATGATGGCAGTGGCAAACTGACGTTTGACGATACAGATGTCGGTGCAGATGGAAGGTATCTTGAGGGAGCACTCTCCAATGCTGAATCCAAGGAATTCACCGTTTTTTGGGTTGGCAATTATAGCGCGGACGCTCCTTTTGCCACCTCGGGTGCTTATGTCTATAATATTGGCATAAACAGCACATCCCACCAGAGGGATGATGGCGCGGGCGGGTTTGTCGTAGAGCAGTACAACGGTACAACCTACGCCGGGGACGACATTACAGCCTATGACGGAGTATCCACGGTTTGGAGTACTGTACTAACAGCCGACAGCCATGCTTTTTATGCCAACGGCGCAAACTTAAATGTCGGAGGCACACCTTCCAACAATATCAAAGCCAACGCGTCAATGATCATTGGTGCTTACAGTTCAAGCGGCTACGACTTTGTCGGAGAAGTTGAGCAACTGATTATATTCGGTTCCGCCCTCAGTGATGCGGACAGGAAAATCGTTGAAGGTTATCTTGGTGTAGCTGACGAACCGGCGACACCGACGACAATCCTCGTCGACTTCGGTGGAGCCGGTGAATTCGGCGCCGGCGCTTCACCCGATCCATGGATTACGATTGATAACCTTGTGATGGATGAAGCAGCGAGTCTGGGTGGCGGCGTGACGATCACAGCACTGGATGATGGCTTTAACCCGAACAATCCAGCGCAGCCGGGTGAGGGAGCTGAACACGATGGGGTAAGCGTGCCACAGGAGGCTCGCAACGACTATCTGTTCAAGATTGCTGATGCAGCAGGAACCACGGCGCGCATGCGAATCGATGGCCTTGCGGCGGGCACCTACAACGTCACGGTTTTTGAAGGCCGAACGACGGATACAAGCCAGTTCGCCAAGATCTGGACCGGTGAAGAGCCGGCGGCAGAGAACACGGGGGATTTCGCCAAAGGCAGTGCCACGGTAACGGTGACAGTTGGTGCGGGAGAGCCGCTCTGGTACATGCACCTGGAAGACGGCAGCGGCGGTGTCAGTGGCCTAATCATTCGCCCGGCTGCAGACACTCCGGCGCTGAGCATCGTCAACAACGGTGATGGCACAGTGACAGTGACGTTTGAAGGCAAGCTTCAGGCGGCGGCGGCAGTCAATGGCCCTTGGGCCGATGTCGAGGGTGCGGTCAGCCCGCAGATCATTCCTGTGGACCAGGTCATGCAGTTCGGCCGCGCGGTGAAGTAAGGTTTATGACCTGTTTAGAGACACACCATTAAAAGTGTGCGACAGTCCCGGTGGCGCAAATGCATCGCCGGGGCTGTTGTTCCTTTTTTAGATGTATGAAATGGATCGAAAAAGTAACCCTTAGTCTGCTTTTCGCTGGGCTGTTGATCACAGTTGGGTGCAGCAGCGACAAGTATCCCGATGAATTGTCCCTTGAGGATGCGCCGGAAACTATTGCCGAGGCTTTCAAGGACGAAAAAAATGCTAATATCAAGTCAATGGCCACCCAGGCAACGCAGTTGCTCAAGTCTAGAAACTACACCGGCGCCCACGGCATCCTGAAACAGTTGATGACTCTACCGGATTTGAACCCGGAGCAGAGGGACTTGATTGCCGCTGGACTGATGGCGGTGGCAGAGAATCTCAATAAGGCCGCCGAGCAGGGCAACGCCCAAGCGGGTCGGTACCTGAAACAGCAGAGTTTTGGCAAGTAACGCGTTACATCAGCTTAATCCATTCGCGCTTGGCTTGGCATGGGTGGCACTGCTCCCTGCCTGCCAAAACGCGGATGCCATTACTCAGGCTGCACGATTTGGTGACTCGGAAAAACTTCGCGATTGTATCGAGTCCGGCATCCCGGTGGATCACGCCGATCCCGCTGGTGAAACGCCCCTCTTCCATATCATTGGGGCCGGCTCAGGGAAGGCGTTTCAATTGCTTTTGGAGAATGACGCCAATATCAGGCTTCGGGATAACCAGGGCAACACGACACTTCACAAGGCGGTTACTTTTGGTCGCAGCGATTTCGTCGAACGGTTGATAGAGCGGGGTGTGGACATCGATGCCACAAACAAGGTTGGTGCCACCCCATTGCATTACGCGGTGAGATCTGCCAATTTGAGTATGGTGAATCTATTGATTGAGAAAGGCGCGAATAGTGTGATGAAGGATGAGAAAGGCAGCACGCCGACGGAAGTGGCTAAAGCCATGAGCGAGGAGGAGGGCCTAAGTGGGCCGATGGGACGGACAATCTCAAAAAAGCAGATGGACAAGATAATTTCGGCATTAACAAAATCAACAACAGACAAATGAAGACAAAAAAAGGAATAAGAGGACTCAATGGTTTTACTCTCATTGAACTGCTGGTGGTCATCGCTATCATTGCAATCCTTGCGTCAATGCTTCTGCCGGCACTAGCCGGTGCCAAGGAGAAAGCTAAGCAGGCCTATTGCATCAACAGCTTGCATCAGTTGGATATTGTCTTTCACATGTACGAGGATGATAATGAGGATTGGCTGCATCACACCCCTGGTGGAAGCCCTCCCAATCACGGTAAATGGTATATGAATCCCCGCATGAAGGCGGCACGGAAGCTGATCTCTGATCCCAATAGTGGTGATGCCTACTGGGGACTGGCCTACTATGAATATGCTGGCAGAAATATCAGACTGTGGCGTTGTCCCGCCGCCAAGACATCCGACGAATGGAGGGAGGACGGACTGAAGTACGGCGCTGACTTTTGGCTCGATGCATCCTACGGCATCAATGGCCAGTTTTTCAATTACGGTTCAGACAACAGCCGTAGAACACGTCGGCCAAGAAAGCGATCCGATCTCATTGATGCCAACCAAACTATAATTATCCAGGATGCTGGCGAACAGAAAATGGACGGTGGTCCGAGTGACAACCTGGCAGCCAACGGCGCTGCCGAAAACCTGACACAGTGGAAATACAGTTTGGCACCCCTGTACCCTGATATCGACTGGGTCTCGGAATGGTTCCGTCACGGGAGTGGCAAGCCGTACGGCGCAGCCTGCGAAACTTTGTGGGCGGACGGCCATGCAAGTCCCATCCGTTACACCAAGGACTGTGGCAAGTCACCTCAGCAGGGAGGTGGCCCGGATTTCATGAAATCCATCCACTGGTACACCGGTCTGCCTCTCAATTAATCGGTTTATTCACCAAAACTTGAATGAAAGGTGTTTTCCTGTTCCCAGGATTTGAGGGTTAAGCTGCGGCTGAGGCGGTTCGGTGCATTTACATTGATTGAACTGCTGGTTGTCATCGCGATATTGGCTGCCCTGTTGTTGCCCGCCTTGGCCAAGGCGATTGGTGCCTGAAGAGATAGCAGAGTGAGCGGCTTATGCCGATGGGCGTCCCACCCGAGCGCCGTGTATTGAATCCACAGATTGAGTTGAGCCTTGATGAACCGCTTGTTGGCGGCGATCGATCCGTAGTGAGCAAATTATTTTGGAAACAATAACTGTCAATCAACGCGACTACTGCTTGCCGGACCGGCCGGTGGTGGTCATCTGCGTCGACGGCTGCGCCGGGGAATACCTCGCGCTTGGCTTCGCGCACGGCGAACTGCCCAACTTGGCCAAGCTGGCCGTCAGCGGCCACTACGGCCAGGCCCGCGGTGCGCTGCCGTCGTTCACCAACGTCAACAACTGCGCCATGGTCACCGGCACGCCCCCGTCGCAGACCGGCATCGGCGGCAACTACATCCTCGACCCCGACACCGGCGAGGAGGTGATGACCAACTCCTCCCGCTTCCTGCGCAACGACACCATCCTCGCCGCCGCCTCGGCCGCCGGCCGCAAGGTCGCGATGGTCACCGCCAAGGACAAGCTGCGCGAACTCCTCTCCAAGGGCATGGACGGTATAGCCGTCTCTGCCGAGAAGGCCGACGAGGTGAGTCTTGAGGCGAACGGCATCGATGACGTTGAGTCGCTCGCCGGGTCGAAGCCCTCCATCTACTCC
>JABGZB010000074.1 GCA_018674955.1 Verrucomicrobiota bacterium
GAGCTGGATGAAGAGCGCGATGAGATCGTTTCAAAAATTAACAAAAAAATGGTCGCGCACTACGAACGACTGCTGGACACCAAGGAGGGCAAGGCGATAGTGGGCGTGGATCACGGCAGTTGCGGTGGCTGCCACATGAAGTTGCAGACGCAGGAAATCGTCAACGCCAAGAGTGGGCGCGAGATGGCTACCTGCACAAACTGCGGTCGGCTCATCTACTACACGCGGGAGATGATCATGGCTGACGAGTTGGACTAAGGGGCAAAAAACCGCCGTCGCCGCAAAAGCTGTAACCGACGTCACTCCACGAACGACTTGTCATGCGACCGGCGACATGGCTGGGATGGAAAATTAAACATCATGAAACTAAACAAGATAATTGGAATGACGGCCGCCCTGTTGATCGGGGTGGGGACTGTGGCTACAAGCCACGCGGATGGTGAAAAGGCAAAGCGAGATCAACGCAGCGGGCGAAGTGATCAGGGTGCTGATCGTCACCGGGATCATCGCAAGCAGGTAGTTTTGTCTAAGGATGAAGTCACCAAGCGGTATGATAAAAACGGTGATGGAACACTTGATTATCGTGAGAAGATGGTGTTCATCCGCAGCCTCGGTGAGGATGAGCGTGCCGCTTATCGCAAAGAATTTTCACAGGTAGGTCAGGGCCGAAGCGATCGGGCAGGTGGCGAACGTGAGCATGGCGATAACAAAAGACAGGTCAGCCGTCGTGGAATGCAAGGTGGCCCTCCGGCGGGGATGCGGGAGATGATGCAGAAGCGAATGGGCGGAGCCAAGGGCGGCGGACGTGGCCAAGGTGACCCCAAGGCCCGTGGTGGATCTCGCGGCGGAAGTTGCGAGAAATGCGGCGCCAAAAAGCGTGGCGGCGACCAGCGCAAGCGCGGTGGCGACAAGCGTCGCGACGGCAGAAAAGATCGCCGAGGCAAGCGCGGTCATCGCTGATAATATTTAACCGCTTGGACTGGTGCCCCGAACGCTTGGCCAAGTTTTGATTTACCGGAGGGCAGGCATGCTTTAGAGCGTGTCTGCTTTTCGTTTGCCGCGAAGTGACTTTTTTCAGTGATGATTTTGACAACAACAAAAATGAATTTGGCTAAGGTCTGTCTGGCGCTTGGTCTGTTGGCGTGGTTTGCGCCTGACTTGGCCAAGGCGGAAGAGGGGCCGTGGCGCTGGTCCAACCCCCGGCCGCACGGTAACTCCATCCGCGCCATGGCCAAGGGCAACGGCTTCTCGATTGAGGTCGGCGACAACGGCTCGATTCACACCAGCCAAAACATGGTACAATGGTTCCCGCGCGAGAGCAGCATGGAGCAGACGCTGCGCGCCACTCTGTTTTTTGCGGAGCAGGCGATTGTGGCGGGAGACGGCGGCACACTGCTTTACAGCGTGGGCGAGGAGGTGTTCGAGTCGGGCGAACTGGACAAGCCTGCGAGCGGGAACTTTCGCGCCCTGGCGGCCTCGAGCGAAACGATCGTTGCTGGCGGCGACGACGGCATGCTTTATATCAGTACCGACGGACAGAAGTGGCGCAAGCAAACCTTTCGGTACAACAACCACATTCACGCGCTGATTTGGACGGGAAACTATTTCGTCGCCGTGGGCGAGGGTGGCCTTGTGGCCACCAGCACCAACGGCAGTTCGTGGACCAAGCGCCAGAGCCGAACCAACCGGGACCTCAATGCGCTGGCCTACGCGAACAAACGTCTCTGGACGGTCGGCAATGATGGTGTCGTGCTGCTCAGTTACAATGATGGCCTGTCATGGCTTGCCGCCCAATCCGGCACCGACAAAAACTTGAACGCTGTCACTGGCACGGCATCGGAGGTCATCGTTGCCGGTGAGAATGTCGTGCGAAAGGGTGTGCTTGATTTTTTTATGTACTGGGTGGACCTGCTTGAGGATGACGAGGGGACCAACCCCTCACCCCCGCCTGACTGGACCTATTATTGCGCCATCGAGGTGGAAGGCAAATATCTGCTCGGCGGCCGCACCGGCATGCTGGTGGACAGTGTTCGCGATGAGGAGGATGACGATTATCTATATTGGTTCACGGCCGACGACTCGGTGCGCAACTGGCTTTGGGACATCAACCGGGTCGGAGATCTGATGGTCACCGTGGGCGACCACGCCACCGTGCTGACTAGCCGTGACGGTGTCGCGTGGAATCTTGAGGTCACGCCCGAGTCGGCGGTCCAGTCGATCCTGCTCGGCGTCGGCGGAACGACGAACCTGCTCGTCGCCGTCGGCACCCACGGCCAACTGCTGACCAGTCACAACTCGTGGACCAACGTAGTCACTCAAAATGACCTTGGCCAAGCGGTGACAAACAAAGTCAACACACTCGGCGTTGTTTGGGAGGGCGCCGATCCCAAGCCGACCGTGAACGACCTCCAGGGCGTGGTCGCGTTCGGGGACACGTGGGTCGTCAGCGGCGGCAAGGGTACGGTGTTGACGACTAGCGACGGCAAGAAATGGAACACGCACCAGGCACCGACCACTGGCATCCTCACCAGCGTCGAGGCGTTCAACGGCCGTTTCGTCGCCACCGGCGAGGACGGTGTCATCGTCACTTCGCCCGACGGCGCTGACTGGACTGTGGAGGCCTCCGGCACGAGCGAGTGGCTTTACCGCGTGCGCGCGTTCGACGACCAACTCGTCGCCGTTGGGCAAGCGGGAACTATCCTCACCAGTACCGACGGCGACACTTGGGCCAAGCGCGCGAGTGGCACCGGCCAGTGGCTCAACGACGTCACCCAAGTCGGGGACGCGTGGTACGTTGTCGGCGCGAACGGCACGGTGCTGACCAGCTCCGACCTCGAGTCGTGGGAGGCCAAGGGCACGATCAGCGGCTTGTCGCTCTACGGCGCGTTGGCCAACGACGGCCAGTTGCTCTCCGTGGGGCTCGAGGGGATTATTCTACGAAAGGAAATCCTGCCGCGCACCACCCCGATCCTGATCCGCTGGGAGCGCGCTGTTGCCGTCGACGGCGGGATCACGAACAACTTCGGCTTTCAAGGGTTTCCCGGCCAACGGTTTTCGCTCGACCGAAGTGTGAACCTGAAGACGTGGGAGCCCGGGCCGGATCTGGAGCTGCTTGATGGCTCCGGCGTGCTCGAGTACTCGAACACCACCCGCGCGGTGAGGGAGTTTTACCGCGCCAAGCTGCGCTGATCACCCGCCCGGCGTTACGTCGCTCAGCAGCACCTCCATCAGCACCACCGAATGCGCCGGGACTCGCCCGGCGAAGAAGCCGAGCTTGCCGTAGGCCAACTCGGGCGGAATGTAGAGCAACGCGTGGCCGCCTTTTTTCATCAGCTTCAGTCCTTCGCCAACGCCCGGCAGCATTATCGCCATTTCCTTTACCGTGATTTTCAGCGGCGCGGGCCGGGGGTTCACCGAGTCGGCAAACACCCTGCCAAACTCGTTCGCCTCGGAGACCAACTCCGCGACAAAATGAAATGTGACCGTGTCGCTGTCTTTCACAAACTCGCCGGTTCCCGGCTTGAGTTCTTCGTAAATGAGTCCCGAGTGGGTCGGCTCGATGTTCAGCGCCTCCTGAATTTCCTTCATCTGATTTGCGGCGATGTCCCGCAGCATTTGGTCGATCGACGCTTCGGTGGCTTTGAACGCCTCCGCTTTCGCCCCGAACCGCAGGATGCGCACGCTCTCGATGAGGACATCGGCATTGGGCTTGTTCGGGCCGCTGACTGCCACGCCGGCGATCGCGTCCACGATATCCAACCCGCCCACCACTTTGCCGAAGACGGAGTGATTCCCGGCGCGGATGTCGGTGAAGTCCAGCCACGGAGTCGCGGCGTGTGTGATGAAAAACTGGCTGCCGTTCGTGTGCTCGCCGGAGTTGGCCATCGAGAGGACGCCTGGGCCGTCGTGCTTGAGGTCGGGGTGAAACTGGTCCGGCAGCCAGTAGCCGGGATTGCCGGTGCCGGTGCCCAGCGGACAGCCGCCCTGGATCATGAAGTCTTTGATGATGCGGTGAAAAATCAGCCCGTCAAAGTACGGATTGCCCTCGGCGTTGGCCGGGAACGACTGCTGATCCTTGCTGTAGAATTTAGTGCCCTCGGCCAAGCCGATGAAGTTGGCGACAATTAGCGGCACTTTCTCGTACTCGAGCTTGGCTGTCATCACGCCGAGGCTCGTCGTGATCTTCGCGTAAATGCCATCGGCCAGCGTGTCGCTACCGCCGTCAACCTCGACGCGATAAAAAAAAGGTGCGGCGGTGAGGATGCGCTGTTGTTCCCAGCGGACCGGCGACTTGGTGGCGGTCGCTTGGCCAAGCGTCGTCCAGTTGGTCATATCATCCGAGCCCTGAACCAACAGTATCGAGCCGGCCTCCGCGTCGCCGATCGTGAGCGCGATCGTTTGGCGCGTGGCATCGCCGTCAACCGGTGTGACATCGATCGACAATATCGCATCGGCACCTTGGCCAAGCGCGGTCGCGCCGAACAAGCCAAGCGCCAGCGCAGCGAGAGTTCGGTAAAAAGTCTTTATCATAATCCGTGGCCCGGAAGTGTTGCGGCTTAATGGCGTCGCGGCCATCTTTTTCGCCCCGCCCCAACTTGGTTGGGGCTGCTGTCTCAGTCGTCCGCACTTTGGCCAATTTTAATTGCCATTTCTCGGGCTGCTAGTAGCGTTGCCCGAGCCGCCCGCGAGTTACCCAGAACCGGATCGTCGTTTGGCTTGTTTTTACAATGAAACCTGTTTTCGAAAAATTCTTTTTGTCCTCGCTGGCCTCGCTTGGCTTGGCTACCTCCACCTCCGCTGCCTCGCTCGAGGCCAGGCTCGACGAGGGTACCGGGACGATCACCATCCACCGTGACGCCTTGACCAAGCCGTTGGTCACGCAGCACGCCGCCGCTGATCACCGACCATACCTGCACCCGATTGTCGGGCCAGATGGCAACGGCGTACTCACTGAGTACAGCCCCGGACATCACAGGCACCAAACCGGCTTGTACTGGGGGTTCACCCGCGTGAACGGCCGCGACTATTTCCATCATCCCTCCGATAATTACTGGAAGCGCAAAGCCGTGAACGTACTCGAGGCCAAGGGCGAGTCGGTGAAGTGGGAGACGGTGTACGACCTGCTCGACGCCGACGGCAACGCGGTGCTGACCGAGACGCAGCGTTGGGCCATGCGCTCCGACGGCGACCGCCACGTCCTCGACCTCGAGTGGCGCGGCCAGGCGCAGACCGATGTCACTATCGGCAAATACGATTACGGCGGACTGTTCCTGCGTATGCCGTGGAAACCTGGCACGAAAGGCGAGGCCGTCAATGCCGCGCGGAATATCAACGCCGCCGCCGAGAGCCAGCGCGCCATGTGGCTCGACGTCGGCATGGAGATCGCAGGTCGCGATGACTGGGGGCATGTTGCAATTTTTGATCACCCGAAGAACGGCGGCTACCCGCAGCCGTGGCGCGTTGACGGCCAACTCGGTGTCGGTCCGGTTCGCGCCCGCCTTGGCGACTGGAAAATCGGCAAAGGCAAAACCGAAACTATTCGCCATCAGATTCATGTTTATGGTGGCAAACTGAACGACAAAGATCTCACGCAACATTGGATGCGTTACACCGGACAGCGCGGCACGGCCGTGCTTTGGGGGTTGGCACAGCGTGAGGGGCGCGAGGCCGAGTTTCTCACGCCTGAGGGGGCGGTAAAAAACTCGACCATCGAGCCCGGATTTGCAGTCAGCTCATGGGCTAATGAGCCGATGATTACCCAGCCGATGGCATTTTGCTGGGACGACCGCGGCCGGATGTGGGTGGCTGAAAACCGCGACTATGAATCCCGTGGGCGAGGCTTTTCGGCCTCCGGCGACAGTCGGATTTTAATCTTGGAGGACACCGATCGCGACGGCGTGGCAGATAAGCGTTCAGTGTTTCTCGAGGGCATCCCGTTCCCGTCGGCCGTGGCGGTTGGCTTGGGTGGACTGTGGCTTGGTGCGCCGCCGAACCTGCTCTTCGTTCCGGATCGCAATGGCGACGACAAGGCGGATGTCGATGACATCGAGGTGCGCCTGACCGGCTGGGGCATTCGCGACCGGCACGAGGTGGTCAACAGTTTTCACTGGGGACCGGACGGCTGGCTATACGGTTGTCAGGGCTTGTTCACGCCATCGGTTGTCGGGAAGCCAAAAGGAGACGGTCGTATTTACAAACCAGGAGAGGTGTACCCCAAAAAGGTTGAGTTCGACGGCGAAGGCACACAGATCAACGGTGGCGTTTGGCGTTATCACCCGGTTAAGGATCGCTTCGAGGTGGTCTCTCACGGCTTCAGTAACCCGTGGGGCATCGACTACGACGCGAAGGGACAGTTCTTCATCAGCGCATGCGTGATCCCGCATCTGTGGCATGTCATTCCTGGCGGCGTTTACCATCGGCAAGGCGGTCGCCACTTTAATCCTTATGTTTACAGCGACATCCGCACGATCGCCGACCACCGCCATCGCTCGGCCCACGGCGGGGCGCGGGTTTATTTATCTGATGCATTTCCCGACGAGTACCAGGGTAAAATCTTCATGGCCAATATTCATGAGCATGCCGTGTTGACGGATGAACTGGTGCCAAGCGGCTCTGGTTTCGTTGGCAAACACCACAAGGATTTCATGAAGGCCAATAATGCGCAGTGGATTGGCTTCAGCATGGAGATTGGCCCGGGTGGCGACGTGTATGTGCTCGACTGGCACGATGCCGACATTTGCGGCAAGGACGTGTTTCAAAAGGACACCGGCCGCATCTTCCGCCTCTCGCCGAAAGAGAGCTTGGCCAAGGACTGGGCAGGCCGATACGCCGATGTGGCCAAGCTCAATGATACCAAACTGGTCGAGTACCAAACCAGCGCCAGCGCCTGGCACGCCCGTCGCGCTCGCGTTGTTCTGCAGGGCAGGGCGATCAAAGGCAAATTGGCCAAAGGCACCCATCGCGTCTTGGAGAAAATGTTCCTCAAAAATAAAAACGCCGATCATCGTTTGCGCGCGCTTTGGGCGTTGCATGTCACGGATGGCTTGAGCGAATCCAAGTTGCTGAAACACCTTGACGACAAAGACGCGCACATTCGTGCTTGGTCGATTCAGCTGCTCTGTGAGGACAATAATCCATCGAGCGCCGCGCTCCGCAAATTCGCCTCCATGGCCAAGCTCGATTCGTCGCCGGTCGTGCGGCTTTACCTCGCTTCGGCACTGCAGCGCATGTCGCTCGGCGATCGC